>CAZNKA010000035.1:0-4806 GCA_964573495.1 uncultured Acidiphilium sp.
CCGATTCCGTGGTCTATTTTAGCGTCTTCGATAGAATAGCGGGCGGCAAGATCTGGCGAAGCGGGGCATAAGCATGCCCAAATTTCGGTGCGAATCCACGCGCCGTTAGAATGTTTTAAAATATGATTGTTAAGCGTTTCGCCGCTTAAAGGCGGAGTTATTCCCAGTTCCATATTGCGCCGCGCGATTGCGTATTCGCCCATATAAACCGGGATATAAGAAAGCCAATACTCCCCTAAAACACTTGCGTTTACGTTTTTTGGCCCCGATTTTTCCATTGCATGAAGCCAAATAAGCTGAAGGTCTAAATCGTCGTTAGGAAGCGCTTCGCCCGCGGGGGTAGAAAAGCCCGTAACGTTTAAAACTTTACGCGCGCCTTCGTAAGGTCCGCCTAAAGTTCCGCCTATGTTTTTACCTTGCCAGCAAGCAAGAACTTTATCTTTATACTCTGCATAGTTTAAATTCATAACGTAATTCCTTTAAGCCGTTTTTTCGTTGCAATAACATAACGGCTATAAAATATTTTAACACGATTTTTGCTTTTTAGCAAGCGAAACAAATAATTTTAATAGTAAAAGGGGCAAACGCAAATCGTTTAATAATTTGCACTTGCCCCCTTTTTTAATTGCTATTTATGCTTTGGCATAAATTACTTTTGCTGTTATGCGTTATGCTTTTTCGGAAACGATTGCAACGCTGTCGATGTAAACATAAGCTGCACCCGCCGTAAACATACCGAACTTAAAGCCTTCGATTTTGCCGTCTACTACGAATTTAGAAGCGTCTAAATAAACGTCCGTCCACTCGCCGACATTGATCGTAGCCGATCCGTCTGTGCCGTCGCCATGTTGAGCTCTGTCCGTTCTATAAAATCTTAAATCCATCGCGGTTGCCTCGTCGGATTGAATATACATTCTAACCTTAATGTAGTTAAAGCCGTCTCCTACGACGATTGCGTTGTTAAACGAAACGTAATTACCGTGAGCCCACACACTCGACGTTCCGTTAGAGAACTTAGCCACTTTACCCGACGCGCCGTCTATAGAGGCGTCTATGATATCATTGTTCCAAAACGTAGAAAGACCAAAGTTAGAAAAACCTTTAAGCGTAACTTTATCCATATCCATTTCGTCGCCTAAGGTATAAGCGTTAAGCTCGATAGAGATTTGGTCGATATAAATACCAGTGGGTGCTCCGCCATCGATAAAGAATCCGAAGCCTTCGATTTTGCCATTAACTGCGTATTTAGAAACGTTGAAATAAACGTCTATCCATTCATTAGAAACAACGTCGTCCAAGCGCGCATTATAATATTGTTCGGTAGTAATCGTTTCGCCGTAATCGTTGGTATAGCTTCCGGCTGCTACGTCGTGATTAGGTCTGTCCGTTCTGTACACGCGGAAATTCGTAGTATTGCCTTCGTCTCCTACGATATACATTCTTACTTTTATAAAGTTATAACCGTCAATTACAGTAAGCGGCGTATTTAATTTAACCCAGGCACCGTGAGAAGCCATGCTTCCGCCACCGTTTCTAAGATAAGCAACCGTTCCGTTTTGCCCTGTTACGTCCGTAGTCGTGTAGTTGTTGTTTATATTCCAAATATTACTTAAACCAAAAGTTGAAACAACCAAACCGCTAGCAGTTATTTTATCCATTTCTATTACTTCGCCTAAAGTGTAAGCGTTAGTTTCGCCGGAAATATAGTCGATATAAACGGTTGCGTCGCCTGCGGTAAACACGCCAAACTTAAAGCCGTCTATCTTGCCGTCTACGGCAAATTTAGCAACGTCTAAATAAACGTTCGTCCAAACGTTAGCCGAAAGAGTTGCCTCTGCATCGTTCCAAACGTCCGTTTCTACTTGATGATTAGTTCTATCCGATCTATAAAACCTAAGTCCCATCGAAGTGATAACCGTAGATTCCATATACATTCTTACTTTGATATAATTCAATCCGTCCGCTACGATAATAGATTCATTCAAAGTAATGCTAGCAGCATGACTCTCCATGCCGTTTTCGTCATTTCTAAATTTAGCGACTTTACCGTTTGCTCCGTCGATCGTCGAAGCATCTGTTATATCTTTATTCCAGATTGTAGATAAACCAAACCCGTCGCCTACGACGCCGAGCGTTACGCCGTCCACTTCTATTTTAGTGCCTAAAACGTAAGATTTACCCGCTACGGTGAACGTGAATTCGCTAGAATTGCCACTTATCATCGATGTTGCGGTTACTTTAATTTCCGCGCCTACGGTAGCTTCTTCGGAAACGGTTAAAACGTTGCCGCTAAGGGTTACGCCGGCTACTTCGTTTATAGCATAAACGACGTAAGGCATGCCTTTAAGGGTTATAGAAGCGCCTTTTTCGATAGAAGTTAAAGTTCCTTCCGCTAATTCGGGAACATCGCCTGCATGAGCATCCATTTCTGCCTTAGGAAGAATTATAGTGCCGTTAGAAGAAAGCCAGTCGCCGTTTAAAGCGGTAGCTAAAGCCGAGCCTTCGTCAGACGCGAATAATTCGCCGAAAGAGTTATAATGCAAAGCTTTACGTTCTGGAACTACGCCATCTCCGTCTGCTATTAAATAACTGTTATTAGCGGCGTTATCCGCGAATTCGCCTATTACCAAAACGTTTTCGAGCGTGCCGTAAGAATAACCTACCAGGTAAGTGTTTTTAATTTCGCTATCGAATACGCAATCGGTAACATCGATAATTACGTTTTTGATTACGCGGCTATCGCGATTGTAGTTAACGTAAAACGTACCTACGCGCTCGCCCAAAGTGTTAGAAATTTTTGAATATTTAACGTAAATGTTTTCGATAGTGCCGGTACCCGCCGCAACGACGAAGTTCGCGCCTTCGGAAACGGAAGCATCTAAGAAAGATATATTTTTAATGGTTCCGTTAGAAAGAGTGGTTACGAAGCCGTTGAATTTTCCGCTGATAGTCATTCCGCGAACGATGTGACCTTTACCGTCGAACACGCCTTTGAAGCCGAAGTTGTTTTCGTCGCCCCAGTCTTTATCCCAGTTGTAAAGGTTGCCGTGCGTACCGAAAGTTACCTTAGGAACGTAAGCGCCGTTATAATCGATATCGTTTGCTAAAATAAAGTAGCCGGACAAATATTCGCCGCGCCTTGCGGAGCCGTCTTCTTTAGTAGAGCATAAACCCGCGTTTACTGCTACGTCGCAAGCTAAATCTTCCCAATTCGCAAGTTCTTCTTTTGTTTTGATTATTTGCGTATAAACGTTAGTCGTAGCGGTGTAAACGGTATCGACGGTTTGTAATTTTATGGTTACGCCTTCGCCTAAATCGCTCATTTTGCAAGGCATTTTGCCTTCCGCAACGATAAGATCGCCGTTGCTTACACTTAAAGATTCGCCATCGATAACGCAGCTGCCGATAGTTACTTTTTCAAAGGTTTCGGTAGCAAGTTCACCGGAAAGAACTATTTTATTTTTAGAAGTTTCGATAACGGAAAACGCGCCTAAAGCAACTTCTTTTCTAACAACGGTTACGTTAACAATGAAAGATAAATCTACGGTTTTGCCGCTTTCTTGATCGCTGTATTGGAAAGTATAAGTAATGGTAGCGGCGCCTACTTTTTCGGCATTAATAACGGAGCCTTCTGCACCGAACCCGGCGTATGCAATCTCGGCGTCGGAACTTTCTTTCGTGCAACCGGCTTGAGCTACGGCTTCGCCGTTTTTATAAACGAACACACTACCTAAAACGAAACTTTCGCCTACGGTGATTTGAACTTCGTAGCCGTTTTCGCCTTGAGTTAAGCCTTCACATTCGGGCTGTAAAGAATAAATGTCTTCTTGAACGGTTATTTCTAATTCGGCATAAACGTCATAGCCGCGAACGGTTGCGGAAACTTCGTATTTAACGGTGCCTTTTTTAACGCCCGTGAAAGTGGCTTTCGCCCCGCCGTTTTCGGTAGCGACGGTTACTACGCCTTCATCGCCTTCGCTTAAAGTCCACGAATACTCTGCGGCTAAATCTAAGGGTTCGCCGCCGAACATGAGCGAAACGGTTACTTCTTTACTGCTATCCGCTTTTATCGTGAATTTTTCGGAAGAAAGCGAAATATCGTGCGAGAGATTGGTTTTGTTAACCGTTACTAAGCACGAAGCCGATTTATCGCCCGCGGTAGCGGTTATCGTTGCGGTTCCCGCTTTTACGCCGCTTACCACGCCGTCCGATACGGTTGCAACACCGGTATCGGAAGACGACCAAACGACCGTGCCGTCGTATTCGCCACTGAATACGACTTCTAAGGTAGTGGTTTCGAACTCGGTTACGCTTGCCGTTTCGGGCAAGGATACAGTATAATCTTCTTGACCGCCGCTCGGATTGCTTCCCGTATCTGCGGGGTCTTCGTAGCCGCTCGGATTGCTTCCCGTATCGGTAGAATTACCGCTACTTAAGTTACACGCCGCAGCCGTCGTCGTTGCGCCGATTAGCGCCATTGCCAGCAATATGCCGACTAGTTTTTTGTTTCTCATAACATTTTTCTCCTTTATTTTTTTCGGCGGGGCTTTCGCGCCCCGCACGATTAGACCTGATTTGTTATTTTTTAAAGGAATGATAATTTCAACAGAGATCCCGAAACTTCGTTTCGCCACTTCGTGGTTCGACTGCGCGGCTTTCAGCCGCTTCGCTCAGGATGACGAGTAACCTACTCCGCGTTATTCAATAATAATGCGCAATCAAGCTAGCTAAGGCTTTCTTTCGCGCCTCGTCATCTTGAGCGAAGTCGAAAGATCTAGGCGCGTATTCTATATAGACGCGCAAGCA
>CAZNKA010000035.1:4906-10878 GCA_964573495.1 uncultured Acidiphilium sp.
TCAAGCCGCTTCGGCGCGGGGGAAGGCTTTAATCCCTTAAATTCCTTTAAAAAATTATTAATCTACGCCCCACTTATCAAAATATTCGGTCATAACCGACGTATCGGGTTCGGCGTATTTGTTCATACCCAAGTTTTTGCAATCTGTACAGAACGACTGACGCATTTCAGCAATTTCGCTAGAAGAATACATTCCGCCGTAATTTACGCAAAGAACGAATCTCGGGAACAGCGTTTCGATATCGATATGCTTCTTTAAAAGCTCGTATTTTTCGCTATCGGTATTTTTATACTTTTCGATAGCGGCATAAGCTTGGTCGCAAAGCGATAAATAATCGTTCATGAGCGAGAAGCTCCAATACTGGGCGTTATTAACGCCTTGGTCGTAAATGCTGCCCGTGAAAATCGACGGATAAGCGGTTTCTAAATAATCTAAATAAGCGGTGAGCTTATCGTAGAACTCGCGCATCGGAACGGCTGCGTCGGCAAAATAGTTTTCGAAGAACCTATCTACCGCGTCTTCGTAGTTCATGTTTACGTCGTAGCGGACTGCCGAAACTATATAACGCTTTAACGCGCCGAAGCAAGTGATGTTGCTATTGCGCCAATCTTGCGACTGAGCAAAATAGAAGTCGGCGTTGTTTTCCTTCAAACATCTTGCGGTTTCTACGATAGAATCGTAAGAGTTATACGGGAAGAAGTAGTTATAAAAGTTCGTGTCGTAAGACCAAATATAAAGAGTTTTAGCAACCTTGCCCCACTTTTGAAGCTCTAAACGCGCGCCGCTGTTGGAAGGCGTGTCGGCGTAAAGCGATTTGTTATATTTCGCGCCGATAGGTGCGTAGAAGCAACCTACGTTCTCGTTACAAACTATTCCGTTTGCGTAAGTTTTGTTGTAAGGAAGGGTTAGCTGACTGCTACCGTCGGTAGAAGTAACTTTGTTATCGGGGTTTTTGGAAAGTTCAAAATTATCGACGGCGGTGCCGCTTACGGGCGCGTTCGAAGTTTTTTGATAAGCAAAGAACAATACCGTTATTTTTCTTACTTCGGTGTTGCTTTTCTGCGCTTGTTTTTCAAGCTCTTGGCGAAGCAAATCTTCTAAATCGTTGACAAACATTACGAGCGTAGCGCTTATAGAAGTAAACTGCTTTGCAGCCGCGTTGCAATATTCACATTCGCAAACGGCGGCGGTATCTTGCTGAGTAAACGTGATGGTGCTCGATTCTTTGTTTTGATCCAAATATTTCATCATGCTCTCTACCGCGGTTTTAAGCATGAGGTCGTATTCTTTCTTATTGCCGTGAGCGGTGTAGCAAAGCTGCTTGGGTTGATATTCGCCGTGCAAAGTCATCGAATCGTAAGAATACCAATCGGGATGTTCCTTTTGATAGGTATCGTAAGGCAAATAAATATACGAGTTGTGAACGTACGAGCCTTCGGGCGAAACGAACACGCCTATGTCGGTTAAACCCGAAGCGTATTTAGAAGACGACGTCCATAAACTTGAACTGAAAGTCAAGTCGAAATCGGGTTTTTCAACGATATCGAGATCGGGAAGAGTTTCGCCCGATTTAGAATACGAAATAGTGTCGTCGCCGAACCATTCGTAGCCCAAAACTTGCTTTAAAAAGCTTATTACTACCATTTGATAGCCGTAATCCGAATTAACTTTCATGAATACGGAATCGCCCGCGCTCTTTATCATATAGCCGCTGTAACCAAGGTCTACGTCCGTAGCCCACGTTACGTTTGCCGCTCTTTCGAGTTCCGAACAAGAAATGGCAAGATATTTTTTGTCTTTAGTCCATTCGCCTACGTCTTCGGCATTAACGATGGACAAATACGCGCCCGTTGCGGCGCCCACTTGATTGGACAAAAAGCTTGCCGCTTTTTTTGCGTTCGAACCTTCGTCGCCCAAAACGATTACGTAATCCGATTGCTCGTTTTTAACAAATGTTCTATTCGACGGGGTTACCGTTACGCGGTGTAAAAGCTTATCTTCGCTTACCAAGTGCCTATCGGTATCGGTAACGTCTTTTTTTATTTCGTTATCGGCAATCGTTTGACCGTTCCCGGACGAAGTTCCGGACTGCGAAGAACCGCCGCCCGTCGAAGACGAAGGGTTACCTGTCGAGTTTCCGCCGGAAAAACTACAGGCGGAAAATACCATAACGAGGCACGTAAAGAATAATAAAGCGGTTTTTAATGCTTTTTTCATATTGTTTTCCTCCTTACTTAACGGTTACGACGTACGTCGCGAGAGTTTGATTGCCCGCTTCGTCCATCGCCAAAACCATAAACGTGTAGTCGCCCGCATAGCGGAACGTATAGTTGTAACGAATTAAATATTGTTTACCGTTTACTTCTTCGGTCGTTTTTGTGCCGAGTTCGACTAAAACGCCTTCGGGATTCCTTACGGTGAGATATACCGCTATATCTTCCGCGCTAGTTAAGTCGTCGGAAACGGTTACGGACGGGAACGCGAAAGATTCGCCTACCTTAGCCGTTTTGCCCGATTTGCCGAAAGTTACCGTGGGAGCTACCATATCTATAAGGTTGATACCGTAAGTAACGCTCGTTTTATTGTTGTTTGAGTCCTTAGCGTTATAAACTACTTTATACTGCCCTACTTGGCTTAAAAGTATTTCGTAATCTTCGTTTGCGGCTACTTGATTAAGTTCTTTGCCGTTAACGTCCGAAACGATTTCTCCGGAAGGAGTGGTTACGGTTAACGTAAGCGTTGCGGAAGGATCTATTACGTCCGAAACGATAGCCGAAGTTACGACGTATTTATCGCCTAAGTCGTATACGCCGCCGTATTCGCCGTTTATTACTATTCTGGGCGCCGTTTTATCGCTTGACAAATTGCTTATCGGCTGGTTATCCATTTCTTTAACGATATAGCTTGCGCCTTTTTCGGCATCGAGCGTTTTCGAACTTATATACACTTTACCGGAGGGGAAGCCTTCGAATTTCGCGCCGTCGTCGGTCGATTTAACCGTTACGCGAACGTTGCCTACGAAGAATTTCGTGCCGTTATAGCCTATTTCGAAAGAATTATCTTCGAGCGAGAAGCCTTGGCTTATCATTCTGTCTGCGTCGCCGAACGCAAGCCATGCGTTTTCGCCCTTATAGTTAACGATTCTTACGGTTACGGCTATATCAGAATTTTCGGCGTCCGTAAAGGTTACTTGCAACGATTGAAAATCGTCCTTATCCGCAACGCCGTTTATAAGCAAGCGTGCCTTGTTAGCTGCAACGGGGTTTGCGAATTCCCAATTTACGTCGCCAGCCTTAGAAGCGGTTATTTTTAAGCCGTCGTCGCTTCTGGAATACGAGAAGTTGCTACCGACGAACAATTTGCCTATTTCGAACTTACCACCGAGCAAATTGTAAGGATTAACGGTTGCTACTTCGTAAACCTTAGAGGTGTTGCCCGCGGTGAACTTTAAGGAAGTAGAATAAGTTTCATCGGTTACGGTAGACGAAGCGATCGTAAAGCTTTCGCCCGCGTTATAAGTTTTTCCGTCTACGGTGAGCGTTGCCAAAACGTTTTTCTTAACGCCGCTAGAATAATCGGTAGCGTAAACTTCGGGTACGACGTAACTTGCCTTAGCTATTAAATATTTGGGAAGAACGGGATCGTTAACGAATACGGGGTTTGCATTAGCCGTTACCGTTACGTTAAACGATTGAGTTGCAGTTAACGCCGTAACGTCGCTTACGGTATACGTAATAGTCCATTCGCCCGCGGTTTCGGGTAAAAACACGCCGTTTTCGCAAACCATGGTTTCACTGCCCAAAGCGGCGGTTATAACCACTTTCGTTTCTCCGCTGCCGCCGCTGACCGAATATCCGGGAAGAGTTATGCGCTCGCCGCAAGAACCGTTAGAAGGAGCTTCGCCGTCAATCGATATGCTAAGCGGATTTTCGAGCTCTTTAACCGAAGTAACCGTGCTTAATTTTTTGGCGGTGTTGCCGAAATAGTCCTTAGCGGTGTAAACCACGGTATAGGTGCCGGGATATTCAACGTAAAATCTGCCGTTTTCGATATCCACGGAAACGCGACCGCTTTCGCTTAAATAGTTGTAGTAAACTTCGGTTTGAACGCTTACCGCTCCGGCGTATTCGTCGAACGCGGTGGCAGCCGCTACGGGATAGCTTCCGCCCTTAACCGCGTAAGGAACGTAGTTTCCGTTTTCGTCTAACAAACCGTCATCGTTATTCAAAGTTATAACGGGGGCGTCTGCGTCTTTAAACGAATTAAGCGTGCCAGCGGAGAAGGTGTAACCCAAAACCGAAGTTAAGCAGAAGTTCGCGCTTTCACCCGTAACCCCGTCTACGCTGACAGTGAGCATAACCTTGTTGCTTTCGAAACCTTTCCAGATAGCTTCGCCGTCGTGAAGCGAAGGATCGTCTAAATCGGTGATATAAACGCCTGCGACATACGCCTTATTTTCCGCGGGGTCAAATCTGACGGTGAACGGATTAGTATTGGAAACGCAAGGTCGAGAGCCGTTGTCCGTATCCGAAGACCAATAACTCTTCATCGCGCTCCAGCTGTGCTGATAAACCGCGCCGTATCCGTCGTTGTGGTGGAATTTAGAACCTTCGAAGCCCGACGGAGTTTGACCGTTACCCCAAGCCGTCCAATAGCTTATGCCTTTGGCGTGCTCTTCGCTTCCTTTAGAACGAATGCCCGATATCGAAAGAGTTATTTCGGGATTGTATACGTCCGTGAAAGTGAAGGTTATTCTGTCAAAATCGGCGGAGCCTTGTTCTTTAGGCGCGATATACCCCGAAAGAAGAACGGTTTCGGCGGTTATTTCCGATAAATCGATTATTTTGCCGAAAGTGAGCGTATCGCCGCGTTGAAGCGAAACGGCTAAACCTTTCGCACTGTCTTCCGCGAGATTTCCTACGCCGTAAGAAGCGGTGCTTTTGGAATTGTTCGTTTTCCAAAGTTTATCAGAAACTACGAACGTCTGCTCGTCTTTATGGCGGGTGCGATTATCGTCGCGCGCTTCGAACGAAAGTGTGTATTCCCCCGCTAAACTAAGCTTCGCTTGGGGATAAGTATCCGTTCTTACCACGGCGGTTCCGTCAGGATAAATAAGTTTTACGGTCGCATCGTAAGACTTATCGTCTACGGTTACGGAGCGAGCGGGCAACTCGAGCGTATCGCCTATTTTTAAATCGGACGACAGCTCGATTTGCTGCCACGTTACGGAAGTCGCTTGCCTGAGTTCTTGCGCGTTAACCGCCACCGTCACGACGGACGCGGATACGCAAGCCACGCTTATCAGCGACAAAAGCGTGATTACGAGTCTTTTTTTCATTAAATTTCCTCCTCGTTTTTATTTTTTTATTTTTGTTTTCGCTTTCGAAATATCAGCCTTTAACACCGCCTACGGTAAGATTGCCCATAAGCTTGTTTTGGAATATTAAGAATACGACGGTTACAGGTAACGCGGTATATACTACCGTTGCCATCATCGAAGGAACATGTTTCGGGTTGAATATGGTATCCTTGGGAATTTCGGGATTGCCGTTAATCGCAAGATACAGTCCGTACGAAACGGTGGGCTTCGAACTCATATAAACCATCGGGGTTTGATAATCGTTCCAGAATTCTACGAATTTAATTAAAAATACGGTTAAAACAGTGTTTTTTACGAGCGGCAAAGCTATTTGAAACATAACTTGCCAATCGTTCGCACCGTCTATAATGGCGGCTTCGCTGAACGACTTGGGCATCGATTTGAACATTCCGTAAAAAACCAAAAAGTATAATCCTAAAAAGTTGGCTTTCATTAACCAAACACCGTAATAGGTATCCATAATTCCTAATGCCTTAACCAGCCTTATTTCGGAAGCCATAGAACCTATTATGGGGATAATCATTACGATTATTACCACGCTGTATACTATTTTTGAAAATTTATAATCGTATCTGGCGCAAAGGTAAGAAGT
>CAZNKA010000036.1:0-1706 GCA_964573495.1 uncultured Acidiphilium sp.
GCGTTTATGGCACGCATTGCGGCAACGGCGTTGCGCTCTATGCAAGGTATTTGAACCAAACCGCCTATCGGGTCGCACGTGAGCCCCAAATGATGCTCCATTGCGACTTCAGCCGCGTATTCTATTTGATCGAGCGACATGTTTTCAAGCTCGCAGAGTGCCGCGCCAGCCATCGAGCAAGCGCTTCCGATTTCCGCTTGACAGCCGCATTCCGCACCCGAAATAGACGCGTTTTGTTTAATGATATTACCTATCACACCCGCAACGGCAAGCGCGTTTACTATTTTTTCGTCGGAATATCCGTGTTTTTTTTGCATATACACGAGGCACGCCGGCAATACCCCGCACGCGCCGCATGTGGGAGCCGTTACCACGACGCCGCCCGCCGCATTTTGTTCCGCAGCAGCAAAAGCGTAAGCGCAAACCAGCATGTTTTCTATCGTAGACGCGCTTTCAAACACGTTTACCTGATCGTAAAGATGCTTAGCCTTGCGTTCGGTGCCCAATCCGCCCGGAAGAACACCTTCCGCGCTTAAACCTTCGCCCACGGTTTTTTTCATTTGCGCCCATACTTCCGATAAATATTTTTTAGCGGAAGGCTCGAACTCGTAAACGTAATCGCAAAGGCGAATATCGTGCTTTTCGCAGTATTCTTTAATCTGAGCAAAGCTTTCGTGCGGGTAAACCTCTTCGCCGCCGCCGACTTTTCCGTTAACCGAAAAAGCCCCGCCGCCAAGCGACACGACTTCATGCTCCGCCAATTTTTCGTCCCCCGAAAAAACGCGTACCGACATAACGTTCGGATGGTGTTTTTTAACCGTACGATTAAACTTAACCGCCGTTTTTTCGCCGAGAGCGCGGCGCACGGCTACGTCCGTACCATGCCCCTTACCCGTAAACGCAAGCGAACCGAAAAGTTCGACCTCGAAATGCAATTCCGATAAATCCGCGCGTGAAAAATAGGTGTTTTTTATTTGCTCGCAAGCAAGATTGGGCGCCATCGTGTGCGACGACGACGGTCCCAATCCCGTTCTGAAAAGTTCTTTTAGCGACTTCATAATATCTGTTTTAAACGTTCCTTTTGCGATACGTCCGTTAATTTTTGTTGCTTAATTTCGGTTTTAGTTATAGAAAATTTAGCGGGTTCATAAAGCTTTTTCATCGAAAAACCAATAGCATAATGCTTTACGCCGGCATTTACCAAAGATGTAAGCGCCCCCAAACAATCATCGACCAAACAAAAAACCGATTCGCCCTTTTTTACCCCCGCAGTATAAGGCTTAAACGTCAATTCGATCGTTCCGAAGCATCGTTCTTCGGGCATTTTCGAAGCGAAATCTTTTAAAAACTTTTTATTTTCGGAATCGACTTTGCTTACGGGTGCAAGCTCTATTATAACGCGAGCGTTTTCAACGTCTTGCGCGTGAAAACTTCTTCCGCAAGCTTTAAATTCGCGCCCCGAAACCGTTAGCTGCGGAACCCCTTTTTTTACGGGATAATTCCTTATGGTTTGCGGAATAAAGCACGCAATGAAAAGTATAACGGTGAATGCGATTATAGCAACCCACCATTCCCCGATGGAAATAAACGCGCCCGCCGTTATGCCCATGCTTAACAAAAGCAGCGCAAAAAGCGAAAAGAATTTTATTCTTTTGCTCTTATTATAATCCAC
This sequence comes from uncultured Acidiphilium sp., assembly GCA_964573495.1. Taxonomy (GTDB): domain Bacteria; phylum Bacillota; class Clostridia; order Christensenellales; family Borkfalkiaceae; genus HGM11416. The sequence goes on from CAZNKA010000036.1 coordinate 1,673, forward strand.
GTCCGGATAATAATTCTTTTCGATACGTGCGTTT
>CAZNKA010000036.1:1806-6052 GCA_964573495.1 uncultured Acidiphilium sp.
CTTGTTCGGCTTGCGAATCGTCAACAGTAACGTTTTGAGCTTCCGAAACCGCGTAATCTAAGCTTTCTTCACCGTTTTCGTATCCGGATTTTTCGGCAAACAGTTCGTCGAGAACGCGTTCCAAAGTAGCGGCAAAGCTTTCGGTTTGCTCGCCTATACCGGACACTTTAAATACTTGCCCCTGCGAAAGCCCCACCAAAATATATTTTTTTGCGGCTTTTACGCTTACTACGTCGTTTAAATAAACGAAAGACGTAACCGCGAGCTTGCCGCCCGATATACAAATAACGCGCTTGGTCGTAAGAACAAACCATTTTTCCGAATTGGTCATAGATCTGGCGGAAATCGAATATACCCACATTCCGAGCGGAACGAGGTGCAACACGACGAGAACTATAAAGAAGGGCAAAAACCACGCCGAAACGTTAGCCACGCCCATAGTACTTATTTGATTCACATAGCCTACAATCGCACAATCGCCGGCAATACCCAAAAACCAAAACAGCGCACAAAACACGACTTCAAGATTTATAAGCTTGCTTTTTACGGCGTGCGCTTTATACAGCGTTTTTTCGTTTTCGCGCAAATACGGCGATAAATCTATTATGCTTTTTTCCATACGAAACCTCCGATAACGGGCTTATAGCCCTGCTTTTTAATTTTTCAATTAATTGTTTTTATTTTTTGCAATCGATAAGTTCGCGAATGATTTCACCCGCCAAAACAAACCCCGCCACCGGGGGAACGAAAGAAATACTAGCAGGAACGCGCCCGCTTTCGTCTTCGCCGAAGCACGGTTTTTCGGGCTCTTCTTCCGAATAAACCGTTTTTAGTTTAAACACTCCGCGAGCCTTCAGTTCGCGCCGCATTACCCTTGCCAAAGGGCAAACGGTCGTTTTGCTTATATCCGCCACCTTAAACGAGGTAAAAAGCTTATTACCCGTACCCATGCAGCTTATTATTCGCAAATTGTTTTTCCAAGCGCGCTCGGCAAGCAAAATTTTAGAAGTTACCGTGTCGATACAATCGGCTATATAATCGTAACTTTCCAAATCGAAAAGGTCTTGCGTCGCGCTCTCGTAAGGCACGTCTACCGCAACGACTTCGGCATTAGGATTTATAAGTTTTATGCGTTCGGCGGCAAGTTCGCACTTTTTTTTACCGAACGTGTTATGTAACGCGTAAAGTTGCCTGTTTACGTTGTGCGGAGCTATCACGTCGTTATCGCATACCAAAAGCTTGCCTACTCCAGCGCGGGCAAGCGCCTCGCACGCGTAAGAACCTACCCCGCCCAAGCCGAAAACCGCAACCGAGCTGTTTTTTAATTTTTCAAGCGCGTTTTCGCCTATAAGCGCGCGTTCACGCAAAAAAATATCGTTTTCAACGTCGTTCATATTCTTAAGTCAATTCCGTAAAATCGTTGATTTTAAAAGATTTTTATCCGTTAAAGTTTTCGGGCGAGCGTTCTTCGGCGGTTCCCGCGCTAACGTAAAAAACTTTATCCGCGAAGCTTAAAAGTTCGCTGTCCGAATCGGTGCAAGTAATTACGGTTTGCACGTCCTTCAAAAATTCTAAAAGCGCGGCGCGGCGCGAACGGTCCAGCTCGCTTAAAGCATCGTCTAAAATAAGCACAGGCGCTTCGCCGAAATGTTTTTTGAAAATTTGAACCTCTGCAAGCTTAAGCGAAAGCGCAGCCGTGCGTTGCTGACCTTGCGAACCGTAAATTCGCAAATCGATGCCGTCCAGCTTAATTTTTAAATCGTCGCGATGAGGGCCTATCGTGGTAAAACCCGCCTCGATATCGCGCTCCATGCGCTCTTCGAGCGCGGCTTTAAAATCACTTTTTATTTGCTCTGCGCTGCCGCAAAATTTACACTCGCCTTCGACTTCCAAAAGCTCTTTATTACCCGAAACTTCGCGATGCGCGCTTTCGCACAGCGGCTTTAATTCCGCGATGAAGGCATTGCGATCGGCTATTATAGACGCGGCTGCGTCCGAAAACTGCTCGTCCCACACGGGAAGCGTGGATAAAATTAAAGGTTTATCTTGTTCCTTTAAAAGCGCGTTGCGCTGAGAAAGTATTTGCTTATATTTAGAAAGCGCGTAAAAATATCTGCGATTTATTTGCGAAAGCGAAATATCCAAAAAACGCCTGCGGTCTTCTGGGGCTTGCTGCACGAGCTTTAACTCTTGCGGGTTGAACATAACCGCGTTGATGTTGCCTATCAAATCGCCCGCGCGCTTTAACGGAAGCCCGTTCAGAGTTATACGCTTGCCTCCCGCCGCCGCAAATTCGACTGACGCGGAAATTTTTCCCACTCGTTCGCTGACGGCTACGGCACTTACGCTCGCGGCGTTTTCGCCCATTAAAATAACTTGTTTTTCACGCGTTACGCGCGGCGAATAGCCGGTGCAAACGTAAAAAACAGCCTCCGCGACGTTCGTTTTGCCTTGCGCGTTCAAGCCGTATAAAATATTTACGCCGGGCGAAAAGCTAAAACTCTGTTTTTTATAATTTCTGAAATTTTCTAAGGTTAAATCGCTTATAAACACTTTTTCGCCCCGAAGTTTTAAAAATCGATAAAAGCGGCTGTATCCCCTTGATTTTTAAAAAATAATTTTATATAATATATCTGCGCCCGAAGTTTACGCAATCTTCGGTCGTTTTGTCATATACGTTCTATACACTTTGCTTTTATATACATTTTACATTTTTATTTCGGATATGTCAAATTTTATTTTACTACACTTTTACTTTTGAAGAGGACTCCGATGGAAAATTACGAGCTTTTATGGAAAAAAGCCTTAGAAGAGCTTAAAAAAACGGTTAGCAATTTGCGCTATTCCACTTTTATCGAAAATATTAAACCGATAGACGTTATCGGGCGCAAGCTGGTTTTAAACGTGCCCGGCGAGCTTTTCGCGCGCGAAATTTGCAGCAAAAGCAATCTGCACGAAAAAATAATCGAAGCTCTTGCCGCAGCAAATACCGGCGTTACTTCGATAAAAGTAACCGTGGGCGACGGCGACGAAGATTATATGAAAATTTTCGGCGACGATAAAGAAGAATCCGGCGGAATTTTAGAAAGCTCTATGGAAATCAACCCGAAATACACTTTCGATTCTTTCGTCGTAGGTTCTTCGAATAAATTTTTATATTCCGCGGCTAAAGCCGTTGCGGACGACCCGGGCAAAAGCTATAATCCTCTGTTTATTTACGGCGGGACCGGGCTTGGCAAAACGCATATTATGAACGCGATTGCCAACCAAATTATAAAGAACGACCCTAAAGCGCACGTGCTTTACGCCACTTGCGAAAAATTCACCAACGACCTTATTTCGATAATCCGCCAAGGCAAAGGTTCGGCAAGCGGAACTTCGGAATTTAGAAGTCGCTATCGCAACGTAGACGTGCTTATTATCGACGACGTTCAGTTTTTGGCTAAAAAAGAAACTACCCAGGAAGAATTTTTCCACACCTTTAACGAGCTTTACGGGCAAGATAAACAAATTATTCTTTCGTCTGACTGCCACCCGCGCGATATAGCCACTTTGTCTGATAGGCTTAAAACCCGCTTCGAAGGCGGGCTTATGGCACAAGTTCTTCCTCCCGATCTCGAAACCAAAATCGCCATTTTGCAACGCAAAGCCGAAGAAAAAAAATACATTTTGGATATCGACGTAGCCGGCTATCTTGCCGAAAACAGCGGAAACGACGTGCGCTCGCTCGAAGGGCTTTTGAATAAAGTTATTTTCGCGTCGCTTTTGCACGAAGAACCTATTTCGATAAACCTTGCCAAAGAAGCGATAAGACAGTCTACCGCAAGCGAAACGAAAGAAGCTATGACGACAGCAAACATTATCAGCACGGTTTGCTCGTTTTATAACGTTTCGCAGACAGATTTGCTCGGCAGAAAAAAGAACAAAGAGCTGGTAGAGCCGCGCCAAATTTGCATTTACCTTATAAACGACCTTTTAAGTTTGCCATTGGTAACAATCGGGCAAGCAATGGGAGGCAGAGATCATACCACTGTTATCCACGCGCGCAATAAAATAAGCGAGCTTATCTCAAGCGACCCGCGCATCGCAACCGAAGTAAGCGACTTGAAAAATCTTATACTTAAAAAATAATTCACATAAAACGAAAGCGTTGCCCAAAAGGCTGAAAACGGTGCGAGATTTAAAGATTAAAAACGCGAAAGTCGCCCTATAAGCCCGTTATCGGCACTTTCAGGCTAAAAAAATC
>CAZNKA010000036.1:6152-8075 GCA_964573495.1 uncultured Acidiphilium sp.
TAAAAAAATCGATAAAAAATTAAAAAAATAAAAAGAAAAAATAATAAGACCGTAAAAATTATGCAAACGAATTACGTAAAAGGTTGTTACGACGCGATAGTTGTCGGCGCGGGACATGCGGGGTGCGAAGCCGCACTTGCTTGCGCCAGAACGGGGCTTAACACCGCGCTTTTAACGTTAAATTTAGATAATATAGCCTTTATGGCATGCAATCCGTCTATCGGAGGCACGGCAAAAGGTCATTTAGTGCGCGAACTAGACGCGTTAGGCGGCGAAATGGGCAAGCTTATCGATAAAACGATGCTCCAAATTCGCATGCTCAACCTAGGAAAAGGCGCGGCAGTTCATTCTCTGCGCGCTCAGGCGGACAAAAACGTTTATCACACGCAGATGAAAAAAACGCTTGAAAACACGCCTAATTTGCATATTTTGCAATGCGAAGCCGCACAAATTTTATGCGAAAACGGGCACGTTTGCGGGGTAAAAACCACGTTCGGCGGAACGCTCAAAGCCAAAACGGTTATACTTTGCACGGGCGTATATTTAAACAGTCACGTTTTGGCGGGCGAATGGCTGCAAAAAAGCGGACCTTCGGGCTTCGCTCCCGCGACCGAACTTACGGCGTCGCTTATAGACGTAGGCTTTAGCATACGCCGCTTTAAAACGGGAACTCCCGCCAGAATAGATAAGCGCACGATAGATTTTTCTAAATGCGAAATTCAAGAAGGCGAAAAACACGTTTATCCCTTTTCTTTTTTATCGGAGCGCGTGCCCGAAAACCAAACGCCTTGCTATTTAACCTATACCAATCAAAAAACTCACGATATAATCCGCGCGAATCTACACCGCTCGCCGCTGTATAACGGCACGGTCGTCGGCACTGGCCCGAGATATTGTCCCTCTATCGAAACCAAAGTAGAACGTTTTAAGGATAAAGAGCGGCACCAGATATTTTTAGAACCCGAGGGCGCGGACACCAACGAAATTTACGTTCAAGGAATGTCTACTTCGCTCCCGCACGACGTGCAAGAGCAAATTTATCACACCATCCCGGGCCTAGAGCATTGCGAAATAATGCGCTACGCCTACGCCATCGAATACGACTGCATCGACAGTTTAGACTTGCTCCCCACCCTCGAATTCAAAAAGATTAAAGGGCTTTATTGCGCGGGGCAAATTAACGGCACGAGCGGCTACGAAGAAGCGGCGGCTCAAGGGCTTATGGCGGGCGTTAACGCCTCGCTTTACGTGCGCGGCTTGCCGCCCTTCGTTTTGCGGCGCGATCAAGCGTATATCGGCGTTTTAATCGACGATTTAGTTACCAAAGGCACCAACGAACCCTATCGCATGATGACCTCGCGAGCGGAACACCGAATTTTTTTACGGCAGGACAACGCGGACTTCCGCTTGACCGAGTTAGGGCGCGAAATAGGGCTGGTTTCGGACGAGCGTTATAAAGTTTTTGCCGAAAAGCGCGAGCGAAAACAAAAACTTTACGAGCTTTTAAACACCGTCCTACCCGAAAGCAAAACCCGCGATTTGGTTTTAAAGCACAGCGGAACGGAGCCGCACGGCGGACTGAAAATCCGCGAGCTTATTCTTCGCGGAATCACCTTGGAAGAAATTCAAAACGAGTTCGGCTTGTTCGACGAATATCCTTGGGATTTGCTTGACAGCGTAGAAACCGAAATTCGCTATTCGGGATATTTGGAAAAAGAAAATCGCGAAATCGAAAAATCTAAAAAACTAGAGCAAAAGCTTTTGCCGCCCGATATAGATTATTCTAAAATAGGCGGGCTAAGGCTCGAGGCGCAGGAAAAGCTTAACGCCATTCGTCCGCTCAGCCTTGGTCAAGCGGCGCGAATTTCAGGCGTAAACCCGGCTGACGTAGCCGTTTTAATGGTTTACCTAAAGAAATAACCG
>CAZNKA010000036.1:8175-10809 GCA_964573495.1 uncultured Acidiphilium sp.
AAATAACCGACATGAACACTTTATTTTTGCTTTCGGCGGCGGCAACGGAAATTCCGAAAAAATCCCCCGAATTCATAATTTTATACATGGCGTCCGTTTTGATAGGCTATCTTTCGGGCGGGCTGCTTTTTGCGTATTTTATCCCGAAAATAATAAAGCACGTAGATATAACCGAGCAAAGCGAAGATAAAAATCCCGGCGCGTTTAACGCTTTCAAATACGGTGGATTTTGGTGCGGAATTTTCGCGCTTACGCTTGAAATTTTTAAGGGATTTGCGCCCGTTTACGCCGCGACAAAATTCGTGCCGCCTACAAGCGTTCTGTTTATTCCCGTAATTTTGGCGCCCGTTTTGGGGCACGCTTTTTCGCCGTTTTTCAAGCTGAAAAAAGGCGGCAAGTGCATTGCCGTAAGTTTCGGTGTGCTTTTAGGCTCACCCGCGCACCTTGTTTGCGCCGTTATTTTAGCGGGATTTTTAATTTTCTTTTCGGTTATAATTATTATAAACCCCAACTCGCTGCGTACGGCGGCTGCTTACGTTTGTTGCGACGCGACGCTCTTGATCGCGGCAATCTTGTTTGCGGCAAGCTTTGCGGTTTTCGTAGCGTTTACGGCTATATCCGCGATAGTAATAAGCAAACTTTCGGCAGAACTTCTAGCTATTTTTAAAAAGCAAGCGGAATCGAACGTTAAGTTTATTTTTTCTAAGCGCGGCTAAAAAGCGGCAAACTTATTAGCTTAAACGGTAAACTTTTCCGATTTTATTTTAACCGCCTTTTCGGTACGATACTTTTCCGATTAAATTGCGACGGCGGTTTTTGTGTTTTTTATTAAGATTCTTATGAAAATTCTTCTTTTATCGTGCAAAACGGGCGGCGGACACGACGCCGCGGCAAACGCTTTAAAAGAGCAGTTCGAGAAAAACGGACACGAAGCGTTTGTTTTCGATTATCTTACGCTTGCAAGCGAAAAAACTGCTAAACGAGTGGCGGATTTTTACGTAAAAACGGTTCAAATCGCGCCGCAAGCGTTTGGTTGCGCGTATAAAGCGGCACAACTTTTGGGCAAATGCGTAAAACGCTCGCCCATATACTACGTCAACGCGAAAATGGTCAAGCACCTAACGTCTTATCTCGAAAAAAACCGTTACGACGCAATAGTTATGACGCATCTTTACCCGATGGAAACGATCACGGCAATGAAGCGAAAGGGAATAAAACTTCCGCCGACCGTCGCCGTTATGACCGATTACACCGTTATTCCGTTCATTTGCGAAACCGACGTAGACGAATATATCGCGCCGCACCCCGATTTAATAGAAGCGTGCGTTAAAGGCGGACTTAAAAAAGAAAGATTGCACCCGTTCGGCATACCTTACACGCCGCGTCTGCTCGAAAACCTTTCTAAAGAACAAGCCGCAAAAAAACTCGGCTTAGACCCGAATAAAAAAATCGCCCTTTTAATAGGCGGAAGTATGGGCGCGGGCAAGCTGTGCTCTCTGGCTAAAGCGTTCTATGTCAACGAGCAAACAAAAGGCCTTCAAATAGTTATAATTTGCGGCAACAACCGCTCGTTAAAGCATAAAATCAGCGAAAAAGTCGGTGCGGACAGCCGTTTTCTCATACTCGGCGCGACCAACGAAATGCCCCTTCTTATGAAAGCGGCAGACGTAGTTTATACTAAGCCGGGCGGGCTTACCACAACCGAAACGGCGGCTAGCAGAACGCCGATGATTATAACCTACCCCATTCCGGGCTGCGAAACGGCGAACAAAAGCTTTTTTATCGAAAAAGGAATGGCGGCTTCTGCCAACTCGCCCGAAGGTCTGGTCACGGAAGGATTGGCTCTTTTAAACGAGCTCGAAAAAACGACGCAAATGATACGCGCTCAAGAAGAAAATATATCTGCCGACGCAACTCAAAAAATAGCGAATTTCGTTTTAGGTTTAATACCACCCGAAAACGCCGACTGATTCGCGGTTGAATTTATACGTTCGCAACATTATATTTTTGTTTTTAGTTTAAAAAGGCTTGCGCAAGTTACAAACCTACACAAGCCCCAAAACAAGCTTAACAATTATATTAAACTTTAAATTTACTAATTATTAGTATTCTAATTCTACTTCTTCAACGTCTATAACGAACGACTCGCCCGGAGTTATATCAAGTGCATCGCCGTTAATCTTCATATGTGCAAAACCTTTACCGCTAATAGTGCCGGCTGTCAATCTAACGGTGTAAGTTCCGTTTAAATCCGTTACGGCAACACCGATAGAATATAAATCGCCTTCATCCGCGGCGAGCGTAATTTTTCCGCCGTCCATATCGAACACGGAACCTCCGTTAGAAGACCAAACCATTACGGCAATCGTATCGTGAACTATAATTTCGCCGCCGGTCATATTTACAACGCCTTCGCTATAAATAATTCCCGCAATCGGAGTGTCTAAAGCGGCGGATTCGATTACCGCACCATCTTCGATGTTAAGCGTTCCTCCGTCATCTACGCTAACGATAAAGCGATTGCCGCCGTTTTGCGAATTGCAGTAAATTTTTCCGCCCTCTACGCTACTTTTTAAAGCAAAAATAAGAATAGCCGAAAAATATTTAAAAAACACCACGCTATCCATAGAAGAA
>CAZNKA010000037.1:0-10534 GCA_964573495.1 uncultured Acidiphilium sp.
GGATTTTTCGCAAGTAAAGGTGCAACCTTCGTTTTTGCAAACGAGCGCGCCGCCTTCTTCGCTTAAATTGTGGCTCGTGAGTGCGGCTTTTTTAACCAAAGCGCTATAAGTTGCGGAATAAGTTTTGCTTTCTATTTCACATTCCGCTTTGAAAACTACCGTGCCGTCGCCTATAACGGAATATCCGCCGTCTGCGGTTTGTTCTACGAATTCGCTTCCTTCCAAAACGCCGAGCGTATAGGTCGGATTTTCGACCGGTTCGCCCCTTAGCGTAACGCTTACTTCTGCAGTAATGCTAGACGAAGACAAGCTTACGCAAGACAAAGCGCCTTCTTGCTTGGTGACTTTTTGATAAACATTAAGGGTAACGTAAGTTTTGGGCTTAACCGAAACGGTAACCTGCACGGGTTCGCAAACGATTTCGCCGTAAGTGACGGTTACGGTAACGACTGTTTGAGCTTCCTCTTCTTTTAAAGCGGTAAGCTTGCCGTCCGAACCGACGGTTAAAAGCGTTTTATCCTCAACTTCGTACGCGACGGTATAATCGCCGAATTCGAGTTCGGATCCGTCGTAAGTAACGGAAGGAATTAAGTAATGATTATCGTCGCCGTAGAACATGGAAACGCTTTCGCTTATAGTAACCACGGGCACTATTTCGCTTTTCTTTACTTCGCCTTCGAAAGTAGCTTGAGTATATCCTTCCGCACGAGCGGTAACCGTAAATTCGCCCGCGGATTTCGCTTCGTACGCGCCGCTTTGCGCGTCTATCGTAAGCACGGCGGGATTATCGACCGACCAGCTTACGACGACGGAATCGTCGTCGTCCGAATTAGTAGCCGTAAAAGCGCCTTTATCGCCGACGGTGAAATCCGAAACCGCGCTTACTATCGTTAAGTAAGGTTGTTCGGGATCGGCAGACCCCGTAGACCCGGACGGATTAGTCGGATTGGAAGGGTTTAAACTACACGCCGCAGCCGAACAAATCATCGCAAAACAAAGCGCGACCAGTAACGTTTTAAACAATTTCTTCATAATGTTCTCCTCGTATCATAGTAAATTTTTATATTTATCGAAGCTTATACGCCCCAATAGGTCCATAAATCTTTTATATCCTGACTGCCCGTATAATGCGCGCCGCCACCCGTTAAACCGACCGATTCGCAATCTGCTTTAATGCTCTTTTTCTCCGCAAGAGCTTCGGCTTCGGAATACGAATCTTCGTAAAGATACATTTTAATATATCTCCAAGTAATGCTTTCGCGCACGATATTGCTTTTATACGCTTTATATTTCGCGTAATTCGAAGTTTTTAGCGGTTCGATTGCTTGCAACGATAAATCTATCTGATTAATCATAGTGTCCAGCAAGCCGAGCGTATAATAATTTTTGTTTATGAGATTATATACACCCGAACCTATCGTTCCGTTATCGTAAAGCGTTCTTATATTGGTACGCGCCATCATAAACAAATTCAACATTTGTTCCTTTGCGGGGCCGAAGCAGGCTTTAAAATAATTATCGATAAGTTCGTGAACGTCTTCTTGACAGTTAAACGCCAATTTGTGCGAAAGATAGGCTTTTAAAACTTGGAATCCGGTGGGATTGCCGCCCTGCGCGACGCTTTCTATGCCTTGATCCAGCATGTAATTGGTACCGTAAGCGACGTAGTATTGATAATACGATTGCATTAAATCGTAATTATCCGAATATTGCAGATAATGCCCGTTATACCAAGCGAGATTGTACGTCCAGACGTTTAGATTTTTAACCAAAGCGCCCCAAGATTTTAAGTTGTTGTAAGCTATCTGATTAACCTTATCGGTAAGAGCGTACATTTTATCGGACTTAGTGTCGCAATAGAAAATAGAAACGTTATCCCTTACGTAAAGTTCGGGAAGATTTTCGCCGTGAATAAGCGCGGATTTATCGGTAACCTTAGAAATATCGGGCGTGTTGAACACGTATTTTTTACTCGCTTCGTCGTAATGAGCGGGAGCGTCCTCGTTTTCGTGATAAACTACGCCTTGAATATATATTTCTCTATTCTTAACGCGCTCGTCCGTTTTTTGCCATTCCGCGACTTTTTCGGCAAGCTTGTTTAAGAAAATCAAATAAACCGCCGCATTTTCGCCGTAAGCTTGTTTATACGCGGCACACGTAGCGCACTGGCACCATGTGTGCAAGTCTTGATGCGAAATATTAACGAACGCGCAATCCGAACTTAAAATACAATATTTTACCTTAGGAAGAATTACTTCGATAAGCCCGTCCGGATCGCGAGAGAAGCACAATTGCGTGGGCAAACCGTATTGATAATCGCCTTCGGCAAACCATTCGGGATGTTCTTCCAAATAGTTGGTTTCGTCGCGGCAGGTTACGTAATTACCGGTTGTAGGATCGACGTATAAAGAACCGTCTTCGTTCGTTTTTAACGAGCATTGACGCGAATTTATGCCATGAAAGTCGGTATAACTGCTCGGCAACGGATAAATAGGCGGCACGTAGAAAAAGCTGTTGTGAATATTGTGCTGGAACCCGACGGCTACGTCGCCTACGGCGCGCCACGCGTCTTGCAAATAAACGTCGCCGGTAGAACGAACGTTACCCGTTGCTATATAGTTTAAGCTGTATTCGATATCCGGAATTTCGGTTACGTCGTAATCGTAAAGTTTTACGATTTTAACGTTGGTATCGATTAAATAAGAATCCGCCGCACAGTATTCGAAGTTAAACCAATACTTTAAAAGCTCGTAAGCGGCGTAAGTAACCCCGCGCGAACCGCCGTAAAGAAAAATCGATTTACCCGATGTTTTTATGCGAAATCCGCCCGAAGAAGTATATTCGTAGCTTAGCTTCGCGCTTTCGAGCAAAGACGTTTCGCCTACCGAAATATACTTCGAAGAAGACGACCAAGTAACGTTTTTATCCGTAATTACGTTTAGTTTAACGCCGGTCGCTTCCAAAAAGAACTTTGTTAAAACAGAAACGGCTTTGGCTTCGTTATTGGTCGAATCCTCGGGATAAACCACTACGTAATCGGTTTTGCCGCCGTTTAAAACGAAATCGCCCGTTTCGGTTGCCGAAACTTTGTGTATCGTGTTTAAACTCACCGCGGCTTGATTATCGCCCGTATCGCCGCCGTTGTTATTGCCCGAAGAATTTTGCGTCGGCTTTTTGCCGCAGCCGAACAGTCCGACGGAGCACGCCGTTATAAGGCAAAGAATAATGCAAATAAATTTTTTCATTCAAATCACCCCACCGTTATATTTTTATATTCGAACACGTAATTGCCTTGCTCGTCGTAGCCGTAAAACATAAGTTTATATTTACCCTTTTGAGTAAATTTGTACGTTTCGCCTACTTTAAGCGATTGAACTTGCCCGTTCGGCTTATAAACGCTTACGTATAGCTTGCAGTTTTGTACCGAAGAAAGATTGTCCGAAATGGTCGCGTTTAACGTAATCGATTCGTTTACCGAATATTTAGATTTTAGTGCGTCGAACTTAATGCTCGGCGCGACTTTATCTTTTACGTCGTAACGCTTGCTGCTGCTGTTTAACCCGAAGGAGTAAGTTTTTACGTATTCGCCGTATTTGGCAAACGTTATCGTATACGAGCGCGACATATCCGCGCCGTTAAGAACGGTGCCGTCCGCCGCAACCACGTATTCGCCGTCGGGATCGATCATGGTCAGCGTTCCGCGAACGCAAGGAAGAACCGCGTCTATTATGATTGCGGGGCTTATAACGAACTGCTCGCCGTAATTTATTTGCGAACTTTCGGTTTGCAAAAGCGAAACGACCGGAGCGCTCATATCCGAATAACCCGAAAAACTTTCGCCCATAACGCTCTTAAACGCTATCTGAGCCGTGCCCGAAACACCCGTCGCTTTTATTTGCAGATAAGCCTTGCCGTCCGTGAACGGAACGAATTTTTCGCCGTTTAAGAACTCGGTTATTTTATATTCGAAAGCGGCGTTCGCAACCGAAAGAAGCCCTTCTAAGTCGTTTAAAACTACGTTTTGCAACGAAGAAGAGAAGTCGCAACCGTCCACGAAATATTTAACGTAACCGTCGTTTACGCTCGCGTAAATTTTGCCTTCCGAAAGTTGTAACGTTAATTTTACCTGTTTTTGCTCGTCGGCGTAATCCGTAAACAAAAATTCTAAAGCTTTAACGGAGTTCGCGTCGTCGTTCAAAACGTAAAATTCGGTGTAAAAACCGCGCGCGTTTATAGGATTGACGTAAGTAAACGAGCTTTCCTTATCGAAAGAATAATGAACGATTTGCTGGCTGTAAGCCGAGCTGCCGAACTTTTTGTAATATCCGTTCGCTTGGGTTTCAAACAATTTCGTTTTGTCTATTCTGGAGCCGTCGCGCTTGCCGTCGTCCGTATATTTACTTATATTGCGGCAAGTCGCGGTATAAACGGGGTAAGTCGTTTGTTTTCCGTTTTTGCCGGTCGCTTTATAATAAATCGAAATATCGTAATCGCCCTCGTCCGAAACAATCGGAGTAAAATCGAAGCCTTCTATTTTACGTTCGGCGGCACTGCCTTCCTTTATATAAAGTTCGGCGGTAACGTAATTTTCCGAGCCGAAATCGTAAGCCGAAAGTTCGGGAACGCCGTTTTCGTAACCCTGAATGAAATACTTAGGGAAAGTTACCTTTTCGAGGAACGCGGGATACTCGTTTAATTCGACTTTAACTTCATAACTCGCTTCCGCCACACGTCCTACGTAATCGACGGCTTTATAGCAAATTTCATATGTGCCGCTTTCCATCGGAACGAAAGTCTTTTTTTCAAGCGAAATTTCTTGCTTTCCGCCGCTCGGAGCTTTGGCGTATATCGCCACCTCCGCGTTGCCCGACGCGTTGCCTACTTCGTAATCGTTTACGCGAACGGTTTCTCCGGTCACGTAGGTTTTGCTATCAGAACCCGAGTTTATAACGAGCGACGAAGCCGCGACGCAACTTAATACGACGGTCTTTTCCGTTTTGTTTCCGAAATAATCTTCCGCAACGTAAACTATCGTGTGTTGCCCCGCGTTGCTCGGAGTAAACGCGCCGCCGATAATCGGCAATTCCGTGCAAGAATCCGATCCGTAGTTAAAATATACTTTTTTGGTTATGCGTTTAATTCCGCCGAAATAATCGTGCGCGGAGCAGTCGAATAATTTATACGAGCTGCCGCAAACCGCACCGGGCAAAGACCCTTCTTCGTATTCGCCGAAATCGACGGATAAAACAGGAGCGTCCGTATCGATATATCTCGAATTTTCGAAATCGTCGTAATCGTCGTCCCACACGCTCATAATCAAAAGATTAACCGTGCTCGACTGAAAAAGCGACGCGCTTATCTCTAAGCGGCATTTTCCGCTTTTAAAACCTTCCCACGGATTGCTGTAATACAAGCTGTTATCCAAATCGCACACGGACCCGTCGTTGCCGGAATAAGGAGAATTCGCGCCGTAAACTATTTTCGTGGCGTAATCGATGGAACATTCTTGATATTCGTTGCAAAGGCGCGTATCGTTTCTGGATACGGCGGCGGTGCCCGTCTTAGTGTTTAAGTTGCTGCTTTTCATCGAACCCAAACTATCTACACCGTAGGATCTGGTATGCGGTTGATAAACGCCGTTGTTGGTATTTATTTCGCCGTTTGCCCCGGTACGGAGATATATCCATCTGCCGTCTGCGTAATTCGGATCCCACCACTGCACTTCGAAGTAGTTATCTTGGTTTTCTATATCGACGAACTTCGCGCTTATAAGGCGCGCGTCGCACTTGCCGGGATTGTTCGCGTTTACGATAAATTTGAGTAATCTATCGGCTTTTGTCGCGGATGAAACGTCTATTATTTTGTCGTAATAGAAAACGTCGCCCGCGGAAAGAGTAACCGAAATACCGCCTTCGGAAGTGCTTCCGTCCGTATAAGTATAGGTGGCGTCCGTCAAAACGGGTTCGGCGGCACCGCTGCTCGTATAATACTTTTTATTCGTTGCGGTAAAACTTTTAACGACTTTTTTGCCGCCTGCCGAATAAGTCACCTTGTAAACCCCGGCAACCGATAAATCTATTTCTTTAGACTTAACCGCCTTGCCGTTGGGCATTTCGACGACCGTTTCGGCAGTCTCGCCGCCGATCGTGCCGTCAGGCACGGTGAAACTTTCGTTTACGTCGTAATATTCTTTGATTTCGCTTTCGATAAAAAGCTCGTCCGCGCGGGCAACGTTAAAAGCGTTTATCGCCGCGCCGGAGCTAAAAATCAAACTTGCGGCTAAAAAAGCCAAAGCAACGAATTTTACGTTGTGTTTTTTGTTTTTCATATTTTCCTCCGTTTTTTAATGGGGATTATTCTTTAACTCCGCCGCTTAACGAAATATTGTTCATTAAATATTTGTTAAACACGCAGAATAAGACGAATATGGGGAAAGCCACTACCAACGCCGCAGTGATTTTTACTATGGCGTGCGAAGTTTCTTTGGAAGTCGTAGTGTTAAACTTCCATAACGCGTAAGAAAGCGTTGGATAAGAGGGCAAATAAACCAAGTTGACGCTGTAATTGTTCCAGTTTTCGATAAACTTGATTAAGAATATCGTGCCGAACACGCCCGCCGTTAAAGGAATCATTATTTTAAACATGACTTGAAGCATGGAAGCACCGTCTATCTGAGCGGATTCCCTAAGCGAAGCGGGTATGGAATTTAAGCACACTTCCACCACGAAAAAGTACATGGTGGAAAACCCGAAACTCGTCATTATGACGTAAGGGAAAAAATTATCCGTAAGGTTTAACGCCTTATGTATTTTGATGCTTGCCGACAGCGAACCGTATAGCGGTAAAGACATGGAAATCAACACGAACAATTCGATAAGGCGCGAAAACTTTTTAAACCTGCACATAGTGCACGCATACGCCACCATGTAGATGGACGCAGTAGAAATAAACGAAGCTATAAGCGTGAACATAAACGAATTCATAAAGAAATCGGTTAGCTTTAACTCTACCGTGCCCACCCCGGGTTTCTCAAACTTCATCGATAACTTTTTAAAAGTATTGACGTAATTTTCAAACACCCATTTTTTGGGAATACCTAACGCGTTGTTATCGTATTCTATTTTGCTTTTAAACGTTTGAAGTAAAGCCCATATATACGGGATTAAAATAATTACGGTTTGCAATATCAAAAGCGAAAGAATTATTACGTTGAAAACCGAAATTTTTTTTGTTTTTTTCTCGTTTTTTGCAATCATTTCGTTCCTCCGCTTTTATTAACACATAGGGTCTAACTTGTTCATGATTTTTTTAAGAATAATGCTTAAAGGCACGGCAATAAGCGTTAAAATCAAACCGTAAGCCGATAAAATGGGATATACCCTTTCGCCTCCGACCATACATTCCCTGAACAAATAGTAACCGACCGTTTGCATATCCGTAAAATACGGATAATACCCGTAAATTTCGACGCAATGCATTTGATTGCCGAAAACGCTTAAAATACCCACCGTGAACAAAGTTTTCCAAGTTGAAAAAATCATGGGGAAGGTAACGTAAACGAATTCTTTCATAGGGGTGCATCCGTCTATTTTTAAAGCTTCCGTTACGGAGACGGGAATATCGTTCATCGCGTTTACGTATAAAAACAAGCCCGAACCGAATCCCGTAAAAAATCCGTAAAAATATATGGATAAAAATGCCTTTTGCTTCGTATCGTAGAAAAAGCCCGATACTTCCTTATGAAAATATTTGCTTACTAATGTGCACACGGCGCCGTCTAAAAAATTGGTGTAAATAATAATGTTTGCCATAATCGCGATCATGCTCGGAAAGAACAATACGAACTTAAAAATGCCGCTGTAACGCTTGTTTTTATATATGAAGTTGGCAAACAAAATGCATATGGGGGTGTTTATGAACACGCCTAAAAAATAAGTTAAAAAGGATAATCCGAATGCCTCACCCCAAATCGAATCTCTATCCAAAAACATATCGGAAAACGCTTGTTTTAGCGTTCCTAACCCGTTGAATTCGAACGAAAACGTTTCGGGATTGTATTTTTGGAAAACCATTACCAAAGAAGTGGCGTTTACTCCGAAGTAAAAAATCGCAACGTACAACAAAGGAAAAAACAACAATGCGATATAGAAGAATAACTCCCCTTTCGGTTTTATTTTATTTTTACTGCTTTTTATCATGATCGTAACTCGGTTTTTTGCCGACGAATTTTTTAATTAGGGTTTATTGAACCAAAATTGATTTTTTGTGTTCGTACATTCCGTCTAAAATCTGTTTGGAAGTAAAGCCGGAGGAAGTAAACATAGAAAGAATGTTCGATTCTTCTTTGCCGTTTATTTTAGCGACGAACGTATCGCACGAGCGGATAAGATTGCCGTTCGTTTTCATTCTGACTTTGGTTATTTGGGGAACGATAAGTTCGCACGTTTCGAATTTTTCTTTTAAAGTCCTAGAAAAATAATTTAATTTCGAACTATCGACCGAGTATTCGAAGGGGCGAATCATTCCGGTTTCTTCGGTGAATACCGCGTTGCCGTGATCGGAAAACACATATTGGAAGAATTCCCTTGCAAAAGCTTCTTTTTCGGTTCCGGCAACTCTGTTTAAAATAAATCCCGCGGTGCTGAACGTATCGCTGCTTATTATTTGTTTGCCTAATTTATCTTCGCTGTATTTGGGAAGAGATAACGTTTTGAACATTCTGTTTTCGCGCTTGAACGCTTCGCCGCATAATTGTACGGCTTCGTCGTATTTACCCGAATCGTAAGCTTCGTTTTCCCAGTGAGTTCCGTCGAGCAAGAAAGCTACCCTGTTGCCCGAAACGCCGTTATAACTATAACCGTCGGGATTTCTCTTGGAAGACAGCATAAGCTTCTTTTCGGAATCGAAATGGGTATTGGTTTTCAACTTAACGTCGCTCGCAACGAAACCTTCGGTTTTGTAAATCGTTTCCATAAGTTCCAGCGCCCTGTAATTGCCTTCGGTTTTATAAACCTTGGCTAAATCGGCGGCGGAACTGCTTTCGTTTAAAGTTAAATCGTCGTCGTAATAAACGTCTTTGCCGTCAACGTCGGCAACGATGCCCGTTAATTTACCTTGGAAGTCCACTATCGTTTGCGCGAGTTCTTTGCTGCCGAAATCGTGAACGAGAGTAGTCATGAACGTGGTTACGTAATTGGTTGCGTTGTTCATGTGAATGATGGGCGAAATTTTCGGACGATCGGAGTCGCCTGCCACTAAATAAGAAAACAAGGCGAGTAAATCTTGATAAGTCTCGGGTTCGCCGTCGTCGGCGGTGCCGTAAACGCCGTCCGGTCCGCAAGCCAAAATATCGCCCGCTTTGGTTTGATAATAGTTTTGACCGTCTATGGTAACCAAAGTGCGATAATAATCTATTGTTTTAACCGAAGCATTGGCGGCGGTTTCTCCTTCGCCTACGTAATCGACGGGGGTTATGAATTTATCTTTGTCGTCCGCGCCGAGCTTATAATCGCGCGAATGGTCTTTTTTGAAATACAAGCCGTAGTTATAGAACATTTCTACGTCGTAGTTAAGGTTAAAAGTATTCAAAGCCAAAGGCATGGAATAATATCTTTTGCCCGCGCCCGCGTCTTTTCCGATTATTCCGAAATGATCGGCAACGCCGTCTAACGCTTTATCGAGAATAGAAGTGCCGTCCGCGTTGATTTTTTCGGTTAAATCGTCGGTTATATCCAACAAACAGCCGCTCGTTGCGGTTTCGTAATAGTTGGTGCAGCCGTCCGTAAAGTACATGTCGCAAGAAAGCGAAGCATGGCTTGCTTTTACGTTAAAGCCCATGGTGGTGCCGTCGTCTTTTATAACGATATCCACGCCTGTATACGTCTTTCCGCCGAACTCGGTAACGTCGTTTTTATGTTTTTCTTCGAATTCGGTTTCTAAACGTTTAAGCCACGAAGCGCCTAAGCCGCCTTGATACGCCTCGACGTAGATAACTACAGCCGAACTGTCTACACTATCGACCACTTCGCCGCCGCACCCGAACATTAATGCCGTGATTAGCGACATGCCTAAAGCCAATAGTTTCGTCTTTCCTTTTCTCATAAGATAAAGCCTCCTGTAACAATAAAATTTTTTAAAATATTTTTTATATTATTTTCGCTTTTACGCGCTTTTAATATCGAGTTCGATTAAGAGTTTAAATTTTCTCCGTCCGATTTAATAACTTCTTTATAAAAATCGAAACTGTCCTTTTTAATTCTTTGCTGAGTTTTATAATCGACGTAAACCAATCCGAAACGTCGATTATATCCGAACGACCATTCGAAATTATCTAAAAGCGACCAGTAAAAATACCCGATTAAAGGCAAGCCTTCTTCTCTGGCTTGCATAACGCTTTTTAAATGCGAACGAATATATTCTACGCGAGCGCCGTCGTGCACGCGCGTTTTTCCGTTTTCCGCGGAGGGCAAATCCGCGTAAGCGCTTCCGTTTTCGCTTATTACAAGCGGCAATTTATATCTTTCGGTTATAAATT
>CAZNKA010000038.1:0-7029 GCA_964573495.1 uncultured Acidiphilium sp.
GCCACGTTTCGCTCTGTTTATGATTAAGCGCGTCCTTTGTTTGAATATCTTTCGCGATTTGTTCGGTTGCCCAAGTTTCTTCAAAAGTCGCGGTGTAAGTAGTTAATTCGGCGGTTACGCAGTCCGCGGCTTTAACGGTTGAATTTATAACCGCGGTAGCAGTTTGAGTATGACCTTCCGCTTCCGTAGAGCAAGTTGAACAACTATGGGTTGCCGTACATTCGCTATAATCGCCCGACCAAGTGTAAGTTACTTCGCCGTAGTTGTGTTCGCTAGTTTTGTAATTACAAACGGAACAATAGTGGTCTACTTCGCTGTGCTCAGCTTCGTTTGATTTAACTTCGCAACCTTCGCGCATGCAAGCGTGCCAATGCCCGCTTTCGTCGTTAGTCCAGCTTTCGCCGAACTCGTGTCCAAGCGCGTTGATTACTTGCTTAGTGTTATGGTCGCAACGCGAGCATTGTTCGTAAGCATCCCACCCGTCGGATTCGCAAGTGGCGGCTTTTGCGCTTACGGCTTGCATGTCATGCCCAAGCGCGGCTATGCTTTCTTTTTTGGTTTTGCCGCACTTTAAGCAAGTGTGCGACTGCTCGCCTTTTTGCGTGCAAGTAGCGGCGGTTGTTACCGTCCATTCGCCGTATTCGTGTTCACATCTTTTGCAAGCGGTAAAACCGAATACGCAAAGCGCACAAATTAAGGTTGCGAATAAAATCGCGGTTAGTTTGTGTTTCATTTTTAAAAAGCTCCTTTGAGTTTTTTTGTTTCTTTATTTACTTTTGGCGCAAGAAAGCCAGTTAAGGCTTCTCCTCGGGGAGAAGCTGTCCGCGTCAGCGGACTGATGCGGGGCTTTTGCTTGTTTTTAAGTAAAACTTTTATCGCGGCGCGTCATCCTGAGCGGAAAAAAAGGCTTACTTTTTTATTTCTTTTAATCAATTTTAATATACGTGTATTTTAGGAGCGGCGCGTCAGTGCCGCTCCTGCTTTTGCGTAAGAAAAAGCAGATTTTTTAAATTTTTTTGCTTTTTGCGGCGTTTTTAAATCGCGCCGAAAAAAGCAAAATGTATTTCGTGTTATACTCTAGTTTGCATTATACCACAAATCAATAAAAAAATCAAGCGTTTTATACATGACACACAAAAACGATTTAAAAATAATAAAAGCAAAATAAAACCGCCTAACCCTACTAGCACATATCTTACACAGCATTTGCACATAATATTGTTGACAAATTCTTTTTTACGAGTATAATATATGGTATAACCTTCGATAGGAGATATTTTATGGCTAACGTAAACGTAACGCTTCGCATGGACGAGCAACTTAAAAAGCAAGCAGACGAACTCTTTTCCGATTTCGGTCTTTCGCTAAACGCCGCAATGACGATGTTCATAAAACAATCCGTTCGCGAACAACGCATCCCGTTTGAAATTTCCAGAAATAACTCTGCACTAACTACGGCACCCGACGAAACATTGGTTGCCGTTTCAAAACAACTTTTAAAGCAAAATAAAACCGCCTACGAGGAACTTGCAAAATGATTTGGCTTTCGGAAGAGCAAGTTATTTATTTGCACGGCGAACTCATACAAACAACCGGCGGCCTTGGCGGATTGCGCGACGATAAACTCTTACAATCAGCACTATCGTCACCTTTGCAAACTTATAACGAAACCGAACTATTTCCGACTATAATCGATAAAGCCGCCAGACTTGCTTGCGGACTTACTCAAAATCACCCGTTTATAGACGGAAACAAACGCATCGGAGCACATGCGATGCTCGTAGTGCTAGCTTTAAACGGCGTAATGCTTAATTACACGCAAAATGAGCTTTCGGATATTTTCTTACAGCTAGCTTCAGGGGTAATCGATTTTAAAAAACTAAGAGAATGGATTTATTCCCACTTAAAAAACGAGGAACTTTAACAGCCCCTCGTTTTGTTTTGCTTTTTATTCTGTGCTATCACGCGTTAAGCATATCGCGGTGATATTGAAGCATATAAAGCCCGTAATATCTGCCCTGTTTTTCGATAAGCTCGTCGTGAGAGCCTTGTTCTATAATCTCGCCGTGAGAAAGCACGATTATGTTATCTGCCTTTCTGATAGTAGAAAGCCTGTGCGCAACGACGAGCATAGTGCCTATATTCATCATTCTTTCGAGAGAATCTTGAATAAGGCGTTCGGTTTCCGTATCGATATTGGCGGTTGCCTCGTCTAAAATCATAACTTCGGGGCGATGAATTACCGCGCGCGCAAACGACAAAAGTTGCCGTTCGCCCGCGGAAAAGTTATTGCCGCGCTCGCGAACTTCTTCGTCCAGTCCGTTTTTAAGCTTTGCGATAAGCCCGTCCGCGTTGACGTAGCGGCAAGCGTTCATAACCTCTTCGTCGGAAAACTCGTCGCCGAGCATACAAATATTGCTGCGCACCGTGCCCGAAAACAAGAACACGTCTTGCAACATTTGCCCGAAGTGTTTGCGAAGCGACGCGATTTTTATATTTTTGATATTTATGCCGTCGATTAAAATTTCGCCTTTTTGGATATCGTAATTGCGGCATATAAGCGACATTATGGTGGTTTTGCCCGAACCCGTAGCCCCGACGAACGCCACCGTTTGCCCCGCGCTTACTTTAAAGCTTAAATCTTTTAAAACCCATTCGCCGGGCACGTATGAAAACCATACGTTTTTAAACTCTATCTCTCCGCGCAAAGTTTCAAGCTCGATAGCGTTTTCGCTATCGGTAACGGCGGGCTGCATATCCAGCAGAGAGAAAACTTTTTCTGCCGAAGCAAACGCCGATTGCAACCAGTTAAACTGCTCCGCCAAGTTTTGAATGGGATTGAAAAAAGTAGATAAATACATATAAAACGTTACGATTATTTCGCTCGTTATCGCAGTGCCCATAAATTCGCCGCCGTCTATGTAACCTTTTCCGCCCAAGAACAGCAAAAATAAAACCGAGGATATATACAACATATAAACCAAAGGTCTGAACACCGAGAACACGAACATTTCACGCGATTTTGCTTTACCTAAGCGTTCGTTTTTCTCGCAGAATTCTTCGAATTTTTTATTCTCGCGGTTAAAAATCTGCGTTACCTTAACGCCCGAAAGATTTTCGGATAAAAACGTGTTTATATCCGTAGTGCCGTCTTTCACCTTGCGGTACGCTCTGCGCGAAAACTTGCGGAATATCAGCGTGAAAAGCACGATAAAGGGCGCAAAACACAAAATTACAAGCGTTAACGCGTAGTTGAGCGAAAACATCGCTATAACGACGCCGATTAAAATAAAAGAGTTTTTAGCCAGGTTTACTATACTGTTGGTAAACACGCGCGAAATGCCTTCTACGTCGTTGGTAACGCGGGTTACGAGCTTGCCTACCGGAATATTGTTAAGCTGTTCGTGCGATAAGTTTTCTACGTGCAAAAAAACTTCTTCGCGTATGGCGGAAACGATTTTTTGCCCCGTGCGCTGAAGTATCATCGCCTGAAAATACGAAGCCGCAAGAGATATTCCGACGACTACCGCATACGCTCCCACTCGTAAAAACAACGAACCAAGCTCGAATTCGTCATTTTTTATCGTGCCTTGTATGTCGCCCACCAAAAGCGGCGAGATAATCGAGTTGGATATAGAAAACAGCATCAGCACGAAAACCAGCAAAAAGCTTTTGTAATAAGGCTTTGCGTATTTTAAAAGTCTGCGAATAATTTCGCCGTCTTTCATATTGCGCTCGAACCCGAACGCTTCTTTTTTATCTTTGATTAATGCGTAAGCCAAAATAAAAATCGCGCTTACTAAGCCTAAAAATCCGCCTATTATCAATATGGGGTAATAATCACGCATTGTACTTTTCCCCCTCGCTTTCGATTTTTTGCAACTCTACCGCCTTTTTATACGGCTCGCAACGGCTAAGCAATTCTTCATGCTTGCCTACGTCGATAATTCTGCCTTCGTCCATATAAATAATTTTATCGAATCCTTCTACCGTAGAAATGCGATGCGCTATTAAAATAGTGGTTCTGCCCTTGCGATTTTCGGCAAGATTATTAAGTATCGCGCTTTCGGTTTTAGAATCCACTGCGGAAACGGAGTCGTCTAAAATAAGTGCGGGCGCGTTTTTATTTATAGCGCGCGCTATCGAAATGCGCTGCTTTTGCCCGCCCGAAACGGTTACGCCGCGCTCGCCGAGCACCGTTTTATACCCTTCGGGGAATTCCGAAATATTATCGTGCACGTCGGCAAGGCGAGCAGAATTTTCAATGCTTTCCGACGAATCGTCACCGGCAAAGGCTATGTTGTTCGCTATCGTATCGCTGAACAAAAAGTTATCTTGCGGAACGTACGCTATATTTTCGCGAATAGACTTAATTGTTATATCCGTAACGTCTTTACCGTCTATAAACACAGTGCCGCGAGGTACATCGTAAACGCGCAAAATAAGGTCTACGATAGTGGTTTTGCCGCAACCGGTTTTGCCTATTATACCTACGCTTTCGCCCGCGTCGATTTTAAAACTTACGTCCTTTAAAACTTCATAATCGCCGCCCGGATACGCAAAAGTAAGGTTTTTAAACTCGATATCGCCCTTAATTACGCCCGCATCTTCTACGTCTGCCGCATCTACAACGGTAGGCTCCGTATCCAAAAGCTCGCTTATGCGCTTTAGCGAGCCGTACCCGCGCGAGGTCATTTCGATAAGGTCGCTTATAGCCATAATCGGCCATATAATCGAATTGAAGTAACCTATAAACTCGATAAGCTCGCCCGCGGTGAAAGTTTTTACGTAAACCAAATACCCGCCATAACCCAAAATTACGCAAGTTACGGATTCGACGAACAACGTTATAAAAATATTCAAAAGCATAGAATACTTAACGTAGGTTACGTTCGCGTTTTCGTTATTTTTATTAAGACGTTTAAAAGCGGAAAGCTCTTTAAATTCCTTTACGAACGCTTTTATAACGGCTATACCCGAAAAACCTTCTTGCGAAAAATCGGAAAGCGCGGAATATGCCTCTTGACGCTCTTCCCACTTTTTCATCATATACTTGCTTACGACTATACCCATGGCAAGCATAAGAGCTAGCGGAATAAGCGACAAAAGCGTTAACGTTATATCCATTTTTGCCATTTTCACAAGCGATAATCCGCCCAGCATAACTACGTCGCCGAGCATTAGAACGCCCCAACCGAAACACTCGTTAATAGTGTCTATATCGTTGGTGAAAAGCGACATAAGGTTACCCACTTTATTGCGAGAATAGTATTCTTGCGACAAGTTTTTGCAACGGTCGAACATTTTTTTGCGAAGGTCGGTTTCAACCCATATCGCAGAGTTAAAAAAGCAAGTTCTCCACAAAAAACGCCCGCAAACCATTACAGCTATTACTATAAGCAGCGGATTGCAAACGTACTCGAATAAAAATTCTAAGTTAAAATCGTGAGCAACGCCGTCTATTATCACAACGCCTTTATCCATTCCGTCGATAACATAGCGGTAAAATTCAGGAACCTTAAGCTGAAAATAATCGACTAAAAACAGCGCCGCCACCCCTATCAGAAGCAGCCACCCGTATTTTAGATAATATTTGTTTATGTACTTTCCGAATAGCATTTAACTACCTTCTTTCGATATTTGCACTAACCTTCCAAATTCGCCCGACATCATGCGCGTATGCGCGCAGACGAATAGATAATTAATAGAATAGTTAGAAAAGTATACCATATAAAAAATGTTTTGTAAAGCCTTTATCGCACGTTTTTTATTCTTTTCATTTCTATAATACAAGCGAGAAAACTTGCTTGCAAGGGTTTTCGAGCGCCGTATTGCAACAGAAACGGCGGATTGCGACAGCAATACGCTAGGCAACGATAGTTGCAACAAAATTTTTAATTTTGTTTCGTTTCTATGTTATAATACAAGCGAGAAAACTTGCTTGCAAGGGTTTTCGAGCGCCGTATTGCAACAGAAACGGCGGATTGCGACAGCAATACGCTAGGCAACGATAGTTGCATGTTATAATAAATTTTAGGGTAGATAAAAAAGAAATAAAAAAAATAAGATTTTAGGCATAAAAAAAGAGCATAAAATTTTGAAATCCGATAAATTGTTTGCAACAAAAATCCACGGAAGTTTCAAAACTATGCTCGTATTTAAGTTTATCATAAATATTTTAGGATTAATTTTTTTATGATTTTTCCATAAATACGACAGAATCAACATCAAGTTTGTCAAGTCTAACCACAAACCAACGCTGATACGGTTGAGAGGCATCACCTACACCAGACTTTTTATCCATCTTATAGGTGATGTTTAATACATCTTCTTTTACTTCTAAACTTACAAGGTTGTTATTTCTATGATATATAGTTCCAAATGTATAAACAATTAACATTTGAGTGCTAAAATCAACATCAAAATTATCAATACTTTCAATAAATATTTTATCATATTCTTCTCGATTTTTTACAACAAAAACACGTTCTGTTGGATACGAAACATCCTCTAAATAACCTACAGGGTTATCACTGATAAAATCTTCTTTTATCCAATCTGTTGCAGAATCAAAAAGGTGAGCATTGTATTTGACATTTGAACACCCTGTCAATAAACTAAAAATCATTATTAACATCAACCCCAATGATATAAATTTTGTTTTTGTCATATATAATCTCCTTAAACGCTTTGAAATACAAATATTAAAATAGCCCATTGGTCCATCCTCCTATCATTGATACTAAAACAGCGCGTAGGAAAATAGGGATGCACAAAGCCCCACAATCCTACGCGCTACATTATATTCACCAAAATCACTTATATAGTTTTATAGCATAAATACTCGGCAAAATATAACAACGTATTCTGTCGGGTTTGCATAAAAGCAATTAATAAATTTCTATTCGCCTACGCCTACAGTTTAGCATATTTTTATTAAAAAGTCAAGTTCTTTATATTATTAAACACTAATTTTTAGTAAAGGGTTCTTTTTTCTCTTTTAAAGAAAGACGGCGGTAATTAAAAAAT
>CAZNKA010000038.1:7129-10321 GCA_964573495.1 uncultured Acidiphilium sp.
TTATTTTTTATCTACGGATATGTAAAGTTCTTTAAGCTGTTTATCTTCGACCGGCGCGGGAGCGTCGCTCATAAGACATGAAGCCGTTTGAACCTTGGGGAAGGCTATAACGTCGCGAATAGATTCGTCTTTGGTAATAAGCATGGTAAGCCTATCTAAACCGAAAGCAAGTCCGCCGTGCGGAGGTGCGCCGTAGTTGAACGCGTCGACGAAGAAACCGAACTTCTTTTGGATTTCTTCATCGGTAAAGCCCAAAATGTTGAACATTTTTTTCTGAATATCGCGCGAGTGAATTCTTATGGAACCGCCGCCCGCTTCTTGCCCGTTAATAACGAGGTCGTACGCTTTGGCGCGCGCCTTGCCCGGGTCGCTTTCCACTATATCCAAATCCTCGTTCATAGGCGCGGTAAACGGGTGATGCACCGCCATATAACGGTCTTCTTCTTCGGACCATTCGAACATGGGGAATTCTGTTATCCACAAAATATCGTAAACGTTTTTATCGACTAGTGCGAACTTTTCGGCAAGCATAAGCCTTACGCCGCCCAACGTGTTGAACACGGCGTAATCTTTATCTGCAGCGATAAACAAGGTATCGCCCTCGCAAAAATCCATGCGCGCCTTGATATCTTCGACGTTTTGCGGAGTTAAAAATTTAGCAAACGAACTTTTTATTTCTCCGCCCTTTTGCCAAGTAATCCAGCAAAGACCTTTCGCCCCCAAAGTTTTTGCGTATTCGACGGTCGCATCGAGATCTTTCCTTGAAAATTTATCGGCTAATCCCCTTGCGTTTATCGCGCGAACGCTGCCGCGAATGGGTCCTATTTTTATGGCGAGCGCGTCGGCAAATACTTTAAATTCGCTATCCGCAAAAATATCCGAAAGGTTTTTAATTTTTAAACCGAAGCGGGTATCGGGCTTATCGGAACCGTAATTTTCCATAGCGTCGCGATAAGTCATTTGCCTGAAATGTCCGTCGCCTAAATCTAAGCCCGCTGCGTTTTTGAATATATTTTTAATAAGCCCTTCGATAGGATACATTACGTCTTCGACGGTTTCCACGAAACTCATTTCAACGTCTATTTGCGTAAATTCGGGCTGACGGTTAGCGCGAAGGTCTTCGTCGCGGAAACATTTGGTAATTTGATAATATCTATCTATGCCGGCAATCATCAAAAGCTGCTTGTAAAGCTGCGGCGATTGCGGAAGCGCGTAAAAGCACCCTTCGTGCACGCGCGAAGGAACCAAATAGTCGCGTGCGCCCTCCGGCGTGGATCTGCCGAGCATGGGCGTTTCTACTTCGATAAAGCCGTTATCGTCGAAAAATCTTCTTGCCGCTTTGGTTATTTCGTTGCGAACGAAAAGGTTTTTCTGCAGTGCCGGACGGCGAAGGTCTAAGTAACGATATTTAAGCCTTAACGTTTCGTTAACGTTGGTATCGTCGGTAATTTCGAAAGGCGTAGTATCCGCCTCGGAAAGAATTTTTAATTCGCTTACTAAAATTTCCACGTCGCCTGTGGGAATTTTATCGGTTTTTGAAGAACGCTCACGCACGACGCCTTTTGCTATAACGACGTATTCCGAACGCAAGCTTTCAGCCTTTTCGAAAACGGATTTTTCGCTGGTTTCATCGAAAACAATTTGCACGATACCGCTTCTGTCGCGTAAGTCGACGAAAATAAGGCTGCCTAAGCTCCTTCTTTTTTGCACCCAGCCGCAAACGGTAACCGTTTTGCCGCAATCGGCGGCGCGGAAAGTTCCGCAATAATCCGTGCGCCTAAGTTCGTTCATAAATTCAGACATTCTAATATCTCCCCGCGCTGAAAAATTAAACTTTAAAGCGCGTAAAAAGCGCGAAGCACCTATCCGACCCGCGTCGATTAAAAAGTTGCCGCGCTATTTTTTTGTTATCACCTATTATTATATTAAAAAACCGAAAAAAGTAAAGCGTTTTTAACGCATCTTAAAAAAACCCGAAAAAACCCGCTCGCCTTTTTAAAAAGATTGACTTTACAGACAGAATTAAATATAATTATCGTAATTTACGAAAACGCTCTTAAAAAACTCGAGCTTAAAAAAAGGATGTTTATGAAGATTTCTACCGAAATCGGCTCTGCCGCAAAAATAATAGGCGAAGAAAAAACAATCGAACTTATAGCGAAAGCGGGCTTCGACGCCTGGGATTTTTCTATGTGCGAAATGGCTCGCTACGATTGGAAAAACAAACAAATTATTAAAAACAATCACCCGCTTCAATCGTCCGAATACGCTAAATTCTCAAAAAAATTAAAGCAAATAGGGCTGGACAACGGAATAACGTGCAACCAGTCGCACGCGCCGTTCCCATCTGTTTTGCAGCCCGTGAGAGATTATTTAAAACGCGCCATAGAATGTTCCGCGATAGCCGGCGCGGAAATTTGCGTAATTCACCCTTGCAACGACTTATCCGCGCAAGAAAACGCAGATTTTTACTTCGAATTATTGCCGTTCGCCAAGCAACACGGCGTTAAAATAGCCACCGAAAACATGTGGAATTGGGATAACGTAAACAATCACGCATGCCACGCTGCTTGCTCTCATCACGACGACTTTTTAGCACATATAAATACTGTTAACGACGAGTTTTTCGTGGCTTGTCTCGATATAGGTCACGCGGAAATGTTCGGGCTTAACACTACCGCCGAACAATGCATTTTAACTTTAGGCAACAGCTTGCAAGCGCTTCACCTTCACGATAACGATAAAATCAACGATTCGCACCAAATTCCTTTTTCTATGAAAATCGACTTTGAAAAAGTCGTTCGCGCTCTTAAAAAAATCGGTTATAAAGGATACTTTACTTTGGAAGCGGACGCTTATTTATCGTCGTGCCGTTATACGTCCGAAAACGTTTTCGACGGCATAAAAGAACTTGCCGCCTCCGCTAAAAAACTTGCGA
Organism: uncultured Acidiphilium sp.; assembly: GCA_964573495.1. GTDB lineage: Bacteria > Bacillota > Clostridia > Christensenellales > Borkfalkiaceae > HGM11416. Next base: position 10,068 of record CAZNKA010000038.1, read on the forward strand.
ACATGTTCGAAAATGCTTAATTTAAGATATTAAAAAGCAACCGTTTAAACCAAAAAAATTATTTTTACTCGTAATTTACTCTTGCCGCATAAAAACGCTTGTAAAAAAAAATAAAATCTGTTAAAATAGCAGTTGTTCACTTAATTGATTGGGGTGTCGCCAAGCGGTAAGGCTACGGACTCTGACTCCGTCATCCGGGAGTTCGAATCTCTCCACCCCAGCCAGAAAAAACGGCAACCTTCGACAGAAGGTTG
>CAZNKA010000039.1:0-10291 GCA_964573495.1 uncultured Acidiphilium sp.
ATTAAAGTAGAAAGTTGATGGCTTTTTTAGTGGTTGCAATTCTTAAAAAGGTGGTTGCATTTATATTTAGGCGGTTGCAATAATAGTTTTAAGGCATAAAAAAAGAGCCCTTCTTCTAATGCTCTACCAATTAAAGTGCCTTAATTTAGCACCATTTATCCTTATATTTTCCCTATTTAGGCTTATTTTTCGTTATTTTTTGTATCAATTAAGCGGTTTTCATTTCTAAAAAACGGCTGTCTATACGGTCGCACTCTTGCGTGACTAAATCGCACATTGCTTTAACTTCACGCTCGTTTGTAAAAACTTCGCCGTAATCCCGCGCCCTCTTTTTAGATTTTATTTGAGAATTTTGCCCGTCAGCACACATTTTTCGCCTCTTTATCGCGTTTTCGATAATATTATACCGCAATTGCGATAAAAAGTCAATGCATTTGCGTAGTATTTGTATCGCAAAAACGTAGTAATATAATAACAGAGGTTATATATGAACGTTTTAGATAAAATACGCAAATTACAAGGTGAGCGCAATTGGAACGACTATCAATTGGCAAAATATGCAGATATTTCGCAATCTTCGCTCGCCTCGTTGTTTTCTCGCCAAAAGCCGCCTAAAATAGAAATGCTGCAACGCATTTGCGAAGCATTCGGAATTACGCTCGCACAGTTCTTTTTAGAAGACGAACAAATAGAAGTTTTAAGCGAAAAGGAAAAGCAAATCTTATGTAATTTCCGCAAACTCCCGCCCGAAAAACAAAAAGCTTTAATCGAATTAATTGCCGATTAATAAAGAAAGATAAAACGGCACAAAAAAACAGCGCATCGATAGCAGATACGCTGTTTTTTAATATTTATTTTATGCAATCAACGCCGATTAATCGTTAAACGCGGCACTGCCTTGCACCACGTTTTTTTGTTCGAACGAAGCGTTCAAATAGTTTAAAACGCGCTTTTTATCGGAGGACCAAAGCGGTGCGATAAGATCTTTTTTAGGCGCGTCGCCCGTTAAACGATGAATAACTATATTTTTAGGAATAACTTTTATAATCTCACACAAAATATCGGCGTATTGCTCGAGCGAAAGCGTTTTAAACTCGCCGCGCGCGTATTTTTCGGCAAACGGAGTGTTTTTTAAAACGTGCAAAAGCTGAAGCTTTATTCCGTCAGAAAACTTGCAAGCGTAGTTAACGGAAGAAAGCATATCGTTTAAGTTTTCGTTAGGCAAGCCCAAAATCACGTGGGTTATAACGTTTGCGCCGATTGCTTTTAAATTCGCCGCACCTTCTTCGTAAACCGCGTTTTTATATCCGCGATTGAATTCCAAAGCTGTTTTTTCGTTAGAAGTTTGAAGCCCTAACTCGACGAAAAGCGGCTTTTTTAACGCTACTTCCTTTAACAAATCGAGCACCGCGGGCGGCAAACAGTCCGGGCGCGTGGCAACGGAAAGGGCGCAAATATCTTCGCAATTTAAAGCGGGTTTAAGCAGTTCGTTTATATACGACACAGGCGCATGCGTCGCCGTGTAAGACTGAAAATATGCGATGAATTTTTGCCCTTTGAATTTAGAAGCAAGCCGTTTTTTCGCTAAGGCAAGCTGATTTTCGAAATCGCCCGCGATACGCGGTTCGGCAAAACTTCCGCTGCCTTCGCCGCAAAAAGCGCAACCGCCGAAACCCGCCGTTCCGTCGCGATTAGGGCAAGTGTATCCCCCGCTTAAAGCTAGTTTATAAGTTTTTTCGCCGAAAAGCTCGCTAAAAAACTCGTTCGCGCCGTAATATCTTCGCATAATTTTAATTAGCCGTTTAATTTTGACGTTTTAGTTCGACGCATTTTCAATATCCGCATAAAGTTCGGCGGCTTTTTCTGCCAACTGCAAGAACTCCGACCTGAATTCGTTAACCGAAGACTTTTGCTCGCTTGAAGAATTTTCAGAAACGTAAACGGTTTCGTTGCGTTTTAATCTTTCGATAAGCGCGCCGAAAGAAGCGGTTCCCCTATATTTCGAATTTCTGAGCATCAAAGCATATTCCGCAACGCAACCGATAAAATCGAAATCCGCGCCGCATTCCTCGCTATAAAGCGAGCAATCGAAAGTTTCGCTAACGCTTTTCGAAACGTCGTCTTCGGGCAAATCGCCGGGGGTTTTATAGCGTATTTCGGCTTGAGCCAGCTCGCCCGAAACCCCGTCTTTAAGTTCGATTTCATAAACGGCGGTTACCGTATGACCCGAACCTATTTCGCCCGCGTCGGTTGCTTCGTTTTCGAATTCTTCTTGGGTAATCATTTTGCTTTCGTAGCCCAAAAGTCTATATTTTTCGACGTTTTCGCTGTTAAAGGTTACGTTTATTTTCGCGTCTTTCGCAACCACTTCCAAGGTGCCGCCCATTTCCGAAACGAGCATTTTTCTTGCTTCGGTAAGGCTATCTATATAGCCGTAATTGCCGTTGCCGTTTCTAGCGAGCGTTTCCATCAAATCGTCGCGCGTGTTACCCATTCCGAAGCCCATGACGCTTAAATAAATGCCGCTCTGACGCTTTTGAGAAATAAAATCTTTAAGCTCTTTATTCGAAGAAAGCCCTACGTTAAAATCGCCGTCCGTCGCAAGCAGAACGCGGTTGTTGCCGCCTTTTATAAAATACTTTTCGGCAGCTTGATAGGCAAGTTGTATACCCTTACCGCCCGCCGTAGATCCGCCCGCCGATAAATCTTGTAAAATATTTGCGATTTTTACTTTTTCATACCCGCGAAGTCCTTCCGCGACCACGCGCGTGTTCGAAGCGTATACCACTATCGAAACGAAATCGTCGTCGCTTAAGTTTTCGGCAAGTTGCGTAAACGCCTGCTGAACCAAACCTAAGCGGTCGTCGCCGAACATCGAACCGGAAACGTCGAGCAAAAACACGAGATTGTTTTGCTTGTTTTCGCTGAAATCCACGCTTTTTGCAGCCACGCCCACCGTAAACAGTTTATGATCCGAATTCCACGGGCAATCGCCGAGCATTGCGTTTATTTTTAACGCATCGTCCCCCGTCGGCTTTTCGTAATCGTATGAAAAATAGTTAACGTATTCTTCTAATCTAACCGAATTTTCGGCGATTTTTAACCCGCGATTTATTTGCGCGCGCATGAGCGAATATCCCGCCGTATTTCTATCCAGCGAAAAAGTCGAACTCGCTTTTTCGGCTGCGGAAACGAAATCGTTTTCGATTATGTCGCCGTACTTATAATTGCTTCCTTCTTCGTACATAGCATTGTCCGACGAAGGTGCGTACGCATAGTAATCACCCGTGGCATTTTTCCCGCCGGAAGCACCCGAACACGCGAAAAAACAAGCAAAAACACAAACCGAAAGTAGCGTTGCAACGATTTTTAAAACGTTCTTTTTCATATCTCACTCCTTTTTGCACACGTCGCAAATTTTCAATACCCAAACGGCGCGCCGCGCGTGCAGTCTTTGTTATATTGATATTATATATGCAAATATTAGTTTTGTCAACTACTTTTTACTTTTTTCACACAAGCAACACAATTTTTATTTCATACCGAAAACAGCTCGGCTTTTACGCTTTTTTGCAAAAAAGGACACAATAGTTATAAAAATCGATTACTCTATTGCCTTTTATTTAAATTCATGGTATACTTGATACGTTAAATGCGCTATAAAAACACGCAAACTTATTTGCTTTGCTTAAAGCGCAATTTTGGAGGAAAGTTATGAATAAAAAATCGATTTTCACACTACTCGCGCTAACGCTGGCTCTTTCGTTTTCGCTACTGGCGGGGTGCGGCATGAGCAGCGGCACGGGCGGAAACGGCGGCTCGTCGACTTCGGAATCCGAAGTTTTAGCTTACGAGCTAAACGACGACGGAGCTAGTTATTCGGTCGTCGGTAAAGGCACTTTTACCGGCACGGATTTAGTTATCCCGGACACGTATGATTCTAAGCCCGTTACTAAAATAAACGGCAGCGCGTTTTTAGGCAACACGAACATTACGAGCATTACGATAGGCTCTAACATAAGCGAAATAGGAGAAAAGGCTTTTTCTCACTGCTCGAAAATTACGAGCGTGACGCTCGGCGATAAAGTTCAAACTTTAGGCAACAACGCGTTTGCCGGCTGCTCCGGGCTCGAAAAAGTTACGATAGGCGACGGCATTGGCACGATAAGCAATTATGCTTTTAGCGATTGTTCTGCCCTCACCGAAGTATCTTTAGGCAAAAACGTTACCGTAATAGGCACCGACGCGTTTTATAACTGCAAAAAACTTACGACGATTAACCTAAACGAAAACGTTACGAAAATAGGCGACGGCGCGTTTGAAAAATGCGAAAAATTAACCGCCGTAACGATAGGAAATAACCTTACCTATCTCGGCAACAACGCGTTTAAAAATTGTACCGCTTTAGATTACGACGAATCGGACGACGCATATTATTTGGGCAACGAAAGCAACCCTCATTTGGTTTTCGTTAAAGTTAAAGACGCAACGAAGTCTTCTTACAAAATAAGCGAAAGCACAAAATTTGTATATAGCAACGCTTTTAACGGCTGCGAAAATTTAAAAAGCGTTACTCTTCCGGAAAACCTTGTTTCGATAGGCCGTTACGCGTTTAACAGATGCTCCGAATTAGAAAGCGTTAATTTCCCCGAAAAACTTAATTACGTGGGTGCTTACTCGTTCGCCTATACGAAATTATCAACCGTAATTTTGCCCGAAGGCGTTACGGAAGTATGCGACGGAGCGTTTGCTCATTGCGACGAGCTAACCGATATCAGCTTACCGAATACCATTACTTATTTAGGTGACGGAGTTTGCGACGAATGCTCAAAATTAAACTATGAAACCTACGATAACGCAACTTATTTAGGCAACGAAAGCAACCCGCACTTTATTTTAATCGACGCGACAAATAAAGATATTACTTCGTGCGAAATTCACCCGGACACGAAAATTTTGGCTTGCTCCGCTTTTAAAGATTGCGTCAGTCTAAAAAATGTAACTCTTCCGCAAGGCGTAACCGTTATAGGGAATTATGCTTTCGCAAACACCCACTCGATCAAAGAATTTATCTTTCCGGACAGTGTAATTTCGATTGGTGCCAGCGTATTTTACTGCAGCTATCCGCTCGATATAATAGTTATACCCGCAAGCGTTAAAGAAATGGGTTATCATGCCTTCCAATACAGCGACTATATTAAAACCGTTTATTACGGCGGGACCGAACAAGAATGGATCGAACTGAATAAAAACGCAGATAACCCCAGTTTAACCAAAAAACCGACGATTTATTTTTACAGCGAAACCAAGCCCGAAGCCCCCGGTAACTTTTGGCACTACGACCAAAGCGGAAAGCCTTTCGTTTGGTAAATAAAAACACAAAAACCCGCCTATAGGTCGATTATCTCACCTTTCGCGGGTTTTTTATTGTTCGATTTTTGTGCGCTTTTATTCGCGTCTCGTCATCCCGAACTTACGAGCCTAGCCATTGCGAACTTACACGCCTCGTTATCTTGCAACGCGCCTCGTCATCCCGAGCGGAGCGGCTGCAAGCCGCGTAGTCGAACGGATCTAGGCGCGATTTAAAATAGCGCGAGCAGCAAACTAAGGCTTCCCCCCAAGGGGAAGCTGTCGCCGAATGGCGACTGATGAGGGGGCAATTCTATAATAGCGCAAGCTAGCTATCTAAGCCTTCCTTGTGTAAAGGAAGCCGGCGCGTACGCGCCTGAAGGATTGATATGCTTGATTTATAGTATACCCCTCAGTCAAAAATCAAAGATTTTTGACAGCTCCCCTATATCAGGGGCGCCGGATTTCTCTTATGCTCTCGCCTTCATTTCTTCATTTTTCATTCGATTTATCGCTTTACCCACGTCTGCATTTTTTATATAAGCGGCGATTTTGTTATTGCTTTTTTCTGCGCATTATGATAAAATCTTAACGTAGGCAAAATCGCCGCAAAAACAAAAAAAGGAGCTTATCGCACCTATGATTTTTAACGATATTATTCACGGAATTCAATATTACAGATCACCCACTCCGCTCAAAAACGAATGGGAATACGATTTAGACAACGTAAAAAAACTCAACTTAGACGTCATTCAAATCCGCATAAATTGGCGCAACAACGAGCGGCGCGAAGGCGAATATAACTTTAACGACGTAGACGAACTTATGCGCCTTGCCAAGCAAAAAGGCTATAAAGTAATTATCAAATTTTTGCTCGAATGTGCCCCGCAATACGTTTTCGAAAAATACGGCGGCACTCGCATCGGGCCTAAAGGCGAAAAGATAGCGGGCGGCTCGCACGGAGCGTTTTACGCCGGCGGATGGCTACCCTGCTTTACCAATCCGCAAGTTAAAGCCGCGGCGCAAAAATTCGTTGAAAAAGTCGCTCAACGCTATTGCGATTACGACAACGTTATTCTGTGGAACGCTTGGAACGAACCGCGAAATCGTCCGTTGGAAGAATGTTTCTGCCCGCATTGCAGAAAGGCGTTCGGCGAATATTTAAAGCAAAAATTCGGCACGATCGAAAACCTTAACGATTATTACGGCGTTGCCGAAGAAAGCTTCGAAACGATTGCGCTCCCCGCTATGCCGCACGGATATTGGGATATTTTCGAGTTTAAAAAATGGAAGAGCGGGCAAAGCATTTATAACAATTTGCGCTTCGTTTACGACGGCGTTAGAAAGTACGATAAAAAGCGCCCGATTATGTCGCACGTGGGGTTCTGCGCCGCCTTTCAAAACAATATAGGCGACCTTTCCGACGACGACACGGTAAGCAAGGCAGTCGATTTTTACGGCACGTCGCTCCCCTTCGACACGAATATGGACGAACGCGACAACCGCTTGGATATGCTTATGCTTGCCGATTATATGCGCTCGCTCGACGAAAACTACTTCGTTCACGAAATTTACCCCGGTCTGGGATTTTTTAAGTTTTACGACACCCCGTTCGATATGAACTTTAAGCTTTACGCCGCTCTCGGCGGCGGCGCGCGCGGACTTTGCTATTGGCAATATCGCGCCGAACGCGTCGGCATGGAATACGACTGCGCCGGCATCGCCGCACCCGACGGCACCCCCCGCGAAGTGGCTTACGCCGTTAAAGACTTCGGTAAAGAATTAAAGGATAATTCTAAGCTTTTCGGCAATTCGAAAACGCTCCCCGCCGACGTGGCGATAGTTTTCGATTACGATTGCGCGCTTATGTCTTTAATAGAGGACAGTTGCGGCGATTTATACGATTTTAAACCCGCGGACGCGCTTAACTATTATAGGCGGTCTTTAAGCGGTGCGTATAGGCTGCTTCGCGAAAACGACTATCGCGTGGACTTTATTCGCGCAAATCGCCTTGTAAAAGACTGCAAAAAATATAAAGCGCTCTACTTCCCCTACTACTGCATGATAGACGAAGCCGCCGTGCCCGCATTGCAAAAATTCGTTGAAAACGGCGGAATTATTATTGCCGACGAAGGCTTCGGCTTGCGCACCGAAAACACTTGGCTTCAACCCTACGATATAGATTTTAAGCCGATTTTGAACGCAAAAATGATGAGCCGCCGCCAAAAAGACGCGACCGTAAAATACGGCGACCTCGAGTTTAACGCAACGCCGTACGCCACGCATTATAAAGCCGAAAACGGCGAACCCGTCGCTACTTTTGCGGACGGCTCGCCCGCCGCATATAAAATACCGCGCGGTAAAGGGCTGATTTATTTATTCGGATTTTCTTTAGGCTACGGTTGCGAGCAAAATAAAATCGCCGCCGCTAAAATTTTCGGCGATATTTTAAGCCCGCTTTCGCCCGCAAAGTACGAGTTCGCAAATGCTAAAAACTGCGTTTACGAGCAAGATATGGTTTCGGACGGACAAAAAATAACCGTGCTTTTAAACGCTTCCGATAATCCCGTAGAAATTCCGTCGGATAACGTTATAAACTGCGGTGCGGGAATGGTTAAAGGCGAAAAGTGCTTAACTTTACCCCCGCTAACTTCTTCGTTTATCGTTAGAAAATAAAACTAAAAACCACTTTAAAGACGGACGCATGGCGCGCCCGCCTTTTTTAATTAGCGCAAGCAATACGAGATACGTATTGCCTTCATGTTTTTAGCTCACGGACAAACTCGGCAACAAATTCGATTTTAAAAACGACAACGCGTTGATTCCTCGAAAAAAGCCGCGATAACTTTCGGCAGACGCAATCAGCAAATCCGACGATTTTTTACCATGCCTAACGAGATAAACGTTTTTTAACGCGTGTTTTTTTACTCGTTTTTTAGCCGAACGGGTAAGTTTTTGTACGACTTCGCCGTTTTTGCCGATAAAAAAACGCCGCCCCAAAAACTCGACGCCGTTACCGAACGAAATTATTTGTGATTTTTTATTAAGAAAAAGCAAACGAGAAGCCGCACCGTCCGCAATAGCCGAAAGAACCGTCACGGCAAAAATTTTTTTAGGGATTACGGCGATTAAGTCGTCCATATAGCGAACGTAAAATTTTACGGATAAATTTTCTTTAACCACCCTATCAACCCCGTCAAGATACAAAAGCGCGAAACTTTGGCTTGTTTGATTACCCATAGGCAAGCCCTTGTTCGGCGAAAAGCAATAGCTGTCGATAATTAAAAAAAGCAAAGCGAGCATGTCGGAAGGAACGTGTAAATCGGCAAGTAGCCTTTTTAAAACGAAGTGATCGACACTGTTAAAATATTTTTTAATATCAGCCTTTAAAAAATAGCCCGTATTGCCGTTACGTTTATAGTGTTCGCACATAAAACGCTTAAGAGCGGCTACCGCGCAAGACGTGCCTTTTTTTTTGCGACAAGCGACGTTATAAAAAAACAACCGCCGCTCGAGCAGCGGCGTTAAATAATTATCGCAAATGCTGTGCTGAACGACGCGATCGCGATAAGAAATAGCTTGTATTTCGCGTTCTTTAGGGTCATATATCATAAATTTATGGTACCCGCCTACTTTATATCTTCCGTAAAGCAAATCGTAATGCAACGCCCACAGATTTTTAGAAAGATTAAGTTCGAATTCGATTACTTCCTTTTTAAATCGCTTGCTTTTGCGGGCGCGCATATGCGCTTTAAAGAGCGATTCGAACGAAATCGCCTGCAAAAACTGTTTACTGTGCTTGTTTTTATTGCCTGAATTTTCCATAAAAACTCCTAAAAAATAAAAAAAGAATCGGCGGGAACGTATCGCAAGCCGCAAAAAAGCCGAAATGAGAGGTCTGCCACGCCTTATAACAAACGCCTCGGGCGCGGAAAAAGCTCCGTCGCGACTACCGCCGATCAATTTTGCCCGCCGATTAATATCGGCGAGAAGGGAGTAGGATTCCTTTGTTCCTTAGTACCCGCGCGAAACACTTGCTACGCGCCACTCACCTTTTACACTAAAAACACGTTGCCGCATTCGTAATTTTTGCTTAATGGCTTAAAAACGGAAAACGACGCGGCTTATGCCTCGGAACAAATCGGGGACAACGCCGTTATTAGTATTGTTGACGTTGTTGTTATTGTTAGAATTGCCGTCGTTATTGACGTTCCTCGCATTATTACTATTGTTATAATTAGGGGAACGCAACCAGAAGTTACGCAATAACAAATTTTCTATTAACCCTCTCCCATATCCTCGCCGAACGGCAAATTGCCGTCCGCCGTTGATACCTTTTTAATCGAGCCGCGCTTTTTATCGCTTGCAGCCCATTTTTCCAAATACATTAAGCATTCGGCTTGTTGCAATGCGATTTGCTCGTATTGCTTGAATAATATGCAATTTTGTTCCGCCGCGAGTTCCGCGAAATACCCCAACATATTCAGTTCTGTTTGAGCTTTTTCTTGATAACCGAAACGTTCTTTTCCGAGCGGCAACGAATTTGCCAGATATAAATATTCCAAAACGTTAAGAATATAGTTTTGCAGCCTCACTACCAAAGTAAATCTGAATTTAACGGGTGATTTTTCGGTTACCGTCAATATATATTTGGCTAAATCTTTAGCCTTTGTGAATACGTAAAGATTATGTTTTTTTTGCATTTTTTTTGTTTTGAAAGCGCCGTTAACGGGCTTATAGCGGCACTTTTGTGTTTTGCGCAAGCAATGCGAGAAAGGCTTCGCCTCGGGGAGAAGCTGTCGCCGAACGGCGACTGATGAGGGGGCTTCTTCAACAATGCGCAAGCGATGCGAGAAAGGCTTTCTTGTGTAAAGGAAGCCGGCGCGAACGCGCCTGAAGGATTGATATGCTTGATTTTTTGTAAACCCCTCAGTCAACTTCG
>CAZNKA010000040.1:0-3273 GCA_964573495.1 uncultured Acidiphilium sp.
CAAGTTTATATCTTCCATGGGCACTACTTGAGCGTATCCGCCGACCGCCGCGCCGCCTTTTATTCCGAAAACCGGACCTAAAGACGGTTCACGCAGAGCAACGCACACGTTTTCGCCTATGCGTTTAAGCCCGTCCGCCAAACCGATAGTCGTAGTCGTTTTTCCTTCGCCCGCGGGCGTGGGAGTTATTGCGGTAACCAAAACCAACTTACCGTCGGGGACGTTTGCTCTGTCGGACAAAAGCGAAAAATCGACTTTTGCTTTATAATAGCCGTAGGGTTCTAAATATTTGCTTTCGATTTTCGCGCCCGCGGCTATATCCGCGATTTTTTTAAGTTCGCACTCTTGCGCTATCTGTATATCGGTTTTCATATTTTCACGCTCCCTGTTTTATAATGATAAGTTCTTTATTCAATACATTCTTTTAAAAGTATAACATGCGCGCGGGTTTTTTGTCAATGTTTTTTTAAAAAATTTCATTGCCTAAAATTTTGCGATTTTTCAAAATTTACGTTTGCAAAAAAAATCGATTTGTGATATTATTTTTATCGAATCTTTTTAACTATTAAAGAGCCTCACCGATAAAACTTTATCGGTGCGATTCTTCGATGGTTATCGCGAAAAATTTCGCGTTAAATAAAACGAAAAAAACAAAAGTGCGTAGCCAAAAGGCGTAAGTCCAGCTTTACAGCTAGATTTACGCCTTTTTATTATGCTACTAAAAGGAGAATTTTATGGCAAACGATATTGCAAAAAACAGCCCGACTACCCTTTCGGCAAACAAAATGGGCACGAAAAAAATGGGCAAACTTATATGGTCGATGGGGCTGCCTTCCATTCTTTCGATGATTCTGCAAGCCCTATATAACGTAGTGGATACCGCTTTCGTTATCAACATGGGCGCGGACGGAGCGATAAGCAATCTTGCGCTTTCGGCGGCGTTCCCCGTTCAAATTTTAATGATAGCGATCGGCGTAGGCACGGGCGTGGGTATAAACGCAATGCTTTCTAAAAATTTAGGCGAAGGCAATAAGCGAGCGGTGGATAAAACGGCGGGTAACGGCTTGTTTTTGATTGTAATTTTTTACGCCGCGTTTTTACTGTTCGGCGCGTTTTTATCTAAGCCGTATATGAAGCTTATGGCTTCGGACGAAAAAGTTATCGAAGCCGGAACGCAGTATTTAACCATTTGTTGCTGTATTTCTTTCGGCTCGATAGGCTACGCCGTAACCGAGCGATTTTTAATGGCTACGGGCAAAACTTCGCTTTCGATGATAGCGCAAGTGAGCGGCGCGCTTACCAACGTGGTTTTAGATTACGTTTTTATTTATCCGCTAAAAATGGGGATAGCGGGCGCGGCGTACGCAACCGTTATCGGGCAAATACTTTCGCTTGCGATAAGCCTGGTTTTGCATTTTGCCGTGAATAAAGAAATAGGCAACAACGTAAAAAATTTAATTCCGGACAAGTCGATTATAAAAAACATATATAAAATAGGATTTCCCGCCTTTTTAATGCAAGGAATGCTCGCGCTTACCATGTTCGGAATGCTTTTGATAATAAGCACGATAAACGACGTTTACACCGCCAACCTTTTAAGCGGCAGTTACGGCATTTATTACAAACTGATGCAAATGGCACTATTCGCGGCGTTCGGATTATCGAACGTTTTGATTTCGATAGTTTCTTATAATTACGGCTCGCAAAATTATTCGCGCGTTAAGCAAGCCGTGATTCACGGAATAATCGCATCGATTTCGATAACGGCTGTTATAACCGTTATATTTCAAGCCGCGGCAAAGCCGATTTCCGCGTTGTTTGCTTTAACCCTGGACGAAAGCTCACTGGTCGGCAAAACGGACGTAATTCAAATTTGCGTGCAGGCACTGCGCGTTGCGACGCTCGGCTACGTATTTATGGGGTTCAGCGTGGCTGTTCAAGGAATTTTGCAGGGCTTTAACGAAGTATATTCGCCGCTTATCATTTCTGCGTTAAGGCTTTTGGTCTTTGTTTTGCCGATAGCTTTGATTTTTACGAAAACGCCAAACGTTGCGACCGATATCTGGTGGACGTTCCCTATCGCCGAAGTTTTAACCGCGATATTTTCTTTCGCGTTCTTAAAAAACGCTTTAAAACGCAGAAAAATTAACGCGCGCTAGAAAAGCAAAAAAACAAAACGGTTAACGATTGCAAAAAGCAATTTTTAACCGTTTTTATTTATTGGCTTTTGCACCGAAAGTGCCGATAACGGGCTTATAGGCGGTTTTTTATGTTTTTATCGAAAAATGCGTTAAAGTCGCTTTCAAGCTCGACGAGCGTGTCGTTATGCCCGCTGTAAACGAAGTCGTAAGGGTAATTTTCAACGTCGTCGTCGGCGGAATTGCCGAACGTTTTATGCACGAAAAATTTATCGTTACGGCGTATTAAAAGAGTTAAAACGTTTATCCTTCGTGAATTACAAGCGTCAACGATTTTTTTAATTTCGTCGCCTTCGCGCACATGCGCGAACATAAGCTCCTCGTCGCCACTTAAAAACTCGTCGACGCTACGCATTATATATTTAAACGGATAATCGTTATAAGCGATCAACACTTGCTTTAAATCGGCAAGCATTTTGCGCGATTTATCGTCTTTTTCACCCCGCCAGCCGAACTGCGAAGCAAGCTCTTTTACGGGGTCTATGGCGGAAACGTTTTTTACTTTATAACGCTTAGCCGTAATTTTGCAAATCGTATCCTTGCCCGACTTGCCTTGCCCGTTTATTATTATCACAGTTTTATTCATAAAACACCTAAATCGACGTATTTATTCTTTTTTATCTTCGGGTTTCTTTTTAAAAGTAAGCTGAGCCAAAATAACCGCCCCGAACACGAGCGCGCAACCTATGACTTCGTAATACGCCATCGTTTCGTTTTTTAACACGCGCCCCGAAATTGCGGCTATTACCGATTCTAAACTCATAACAAGCACCGCCACTTCGGAAGAAACGTGTTTTTGCCCTATTATTTGCAAAGTATAACCTATTCCGCCCGAAAAAACGCCCGCGTAGACGATAGGCCACCACGCGCTTAAAATCGCCGAAAAATCGGGTTTTTCGAATATAAAAGCCAGAATTAAATCGACGACCGCACACACGGCAAATTGCATAAAAGATAAAACCAAACCGTTTACGCTGCCCGCTATTTTACCTACGGCAAAAATCTGCAACGCGTAAAAAACGGCGGATATAAGAACGAGCAAATCGCCCAAACCGAGCTGAAAATCGTTACCGAT
>CAZNKA010000040.1:3373-5707 GCA_964573495.1 uncultured Acidiphilium sp.
CGAGAGTTGCCGCAGCGCAACGAAGCATGCCGACGTTTTTCAAGCGAGCTTAATATAGGATGCGAGCTTTATCGGATATATCCAACACTTCGCTATTGTCCCCGCGAACGGTGAAAAATTCTTGATGGTAGGTTTTGTGCGGAACGAGATATATACGCTTATCTTTCCAAATTCTTTCTACGTCTTTGCTTAAAGCGCCGCGTTGAAAGATATACGACATAATTTCAACGTTTAAATCGATAATCGCGCTTTTATAACCTTCGGCAAAAACGTCTAAAAGAGCGGCTCGAATTTTTAAAATTATATAATTCGGCGAGAAAATTTCGCCGTCGCCCTGGCAATACGGGCATTTTTTAACCAAAAGCGAAATACTTTCCTTGCGCTTTTTTTTGCGGGTGAACTCTACTAAACCGAGAGGCGTCATTCCGATAACGTTACATTTAGCTCTATCCGATTTCAACGCGTTGGTAAGCTCCTCTACGACGCGGTCGCGGTGTTCTTCGAGCGCCATGTTGATAAAATCGACTACTATTATTCCGCCTATATTGCGGAGCCTGACCTGCCTTGCGATTTCGCGCGCGGCAAGCAGATTGGTTTGAAAAACGGTGCTTTCCAAGTCGGAATCGCCCACGCACGCGCCGGTGTTTACGTCGATTGCGGTTAACGCTTCGGTTTTATCTATTACGAGATACGCCCCGCTCGATAAGTCCACGCGGTTTTTAAGCAACGCTTCGACTTCGCCGCTAAGACCGAAGTTTTCGAACAAATCGCGCCCGCCTTCATATAAAGTAATTTTGTTTTTAACTTCGCGTCCGCGCTTTTCTACGGACTGCAATACGTCTTCGTAAAGCTTTTTATCCGCTATGTAAACGCGCTCGATTTCGGAAGTATAAACGTCACGCAACATTCGCACGGCAAGATTGCCTTCGCTGTAAACGACTTCGCCTACCGAAGCCGTTTTATATTTTTGCAACGCGTCTAAATAAAGCTCGCGAAGATATTTCGCCTCGCTTTCGATATCCTTTTTCAGCGCGAATTCCGAAGCCGTTCTAAGCACGAAACCGCCGCTGATTTTTAAAGCGGAAACGTAGTGCTTTAACTTTTCCCTTAAAGTTTCGTCGGTAATTTTTCGCGAAACCGCAACGTCGTCGAAGTCCGGCATATAAACCAAATAACGCCCCGCGAAAGATAAATAGTTTGTAAGGCGCACGCCCTTAGAGCCGAACGGATCTTTAGCCGCTTGAACCATGACTTCGTCGCCGGGCTTAAAGCTGAGCGTTTCGGGCAGCTCGATTTGCGCCGCGTCGTTTTTGTCGCTTAATAAATCGCTTATATATAAATAGCCGTTTTTATCCAAACCCACGTCGATAAACGCGGCTTGCATCCCGTCCAGCACGGCGGTTACGCGACCTTTAAACACGCTCCCCGCGATTACCTTACTGTTGTGTTTTTCAACATGATATTCAAGCAGTTTTCCGTCCTCTGCAAGCGCGGCGATAATACTGCCGCAAAATCCGTCGATGAAAATATTCTTAGGCATATTGCTCCTTCTTTTTACGAAAAATTTTTTCGCTTTTTTCTAAAAGTATGCGATAATCGACCTATAGCCCTACTTTTTAATCAAACGACAGCGCAAGCGGTTTTAGGCAAAAGGTTATTATTACGCCGATTTACGGCTTGATTTACGGCTCTTGAACGAATTCTTTAAGATATTCGTCGAAGGGCTTATCGCCCGCGTAAACTTCGGTTTTTACAATAGACCGCACTTCGCCTCCGTATAAATTCGCAAGGCGAGTGCAGAACGCGTCTGCTCGCAAAGTATCGTTACCGAACCCCAAAACGGCGCGAAGATTTGAATTTTCGAAGCGCGCGTCGTATATTCGCGAACGCAAATTTTTCTCGACGCCCTTTTTATCCGTGATTATAAATTCTTCGGAATTTAAAACCTCGGAAACTTCAAATTCGTTCAATCCGCTTATTACGTATTCCGCGCGGGAAATAACGCCCGCCACATTGACTTTTTTAATAACGTCCGCCGCGTAAACGCATTCTAGCCCGCGAATTGTATAATCGTTGAACTTTTTCATAAAACTTTCGGCGGGCTCGGCGGTATCTAAGCAGCAATATTCGCAAAGCGATTTTATACCTAAGCCCATCGGCGCGTTCATATAAATATGCATATGCGGGTTAAAGCCCCTCGATTTTGTTATGTCGAGCTGCGCGCGGCGCATTATTTTGCATAAATGTTTTAACGTATCGAGGTGCGAAATATATTCGGCTCCGTCCGTTTTCGTATATTTAAAAACTAACATCGTTCGTCCTTAATTTTATTTT
>CAZNKA010000040.1:5807-10080 GCA_964573495.1 uncultured Acidiphilium sp.
TTTTATCACGTCGCACCTAAAATGCTTTTGCATCCCGCACGCTTTGCAGCCACCTAGGCACCCCCCGCTCACTTTATTTTCGTAAGCTTTTTGTCTTTCGCTTAAAAGGAATTTTTTATCGACGAATATATCGATAAAATTCCACGGAAGAATTTCGTTTTCGCCCCATTCGCGAGTATACTCTTCGGGAGTTAATCCGCAATCGTTAAGTGCGTTTATCCATTCGTCGTATTTAAAATACTGTTGCCAGCCGTCGAACACGCAACCCGCCTTATAAGCTTTTTCGATAACGGCGGACAATCTTCTGTCGCCGCGGGCAAGCACCGATTCTATCTGCGAAAGCTCGTAATCGTTCCAGCTAAAGCTTACGCCTTTTATAAACAGCTCCTTTTTTAAAAGCTCTACTTTGCGCAAAACTTCTTCGCGCGAGGCTTGGCGTTCGTATTGGAACGGCGTAAACGGCTTGGGAATAAAAGTGGAAACGCTTACCGAAATGCGCAAAGCCCTTGCGCGCGACGGACTTTTTGCGTAGCTTTGCTTAATTTTTCTTACTATTGCGGGGATACCCATTAAATCTTCGTCCGTTTCGGTGGGTAACCCCATCATAAAATAAAGTTTTATGCTGCTATAACCCAAACGGAAAGCGGTATCTATTCCGCGCTGAATTTCTTCGTCGGTAATATCCTTATTTATAACGTCGCGCAAGCGTTGAGTGCCCGCCTCCGGCGCGAACGTAAGCGAACTTTGACGCGAAAACTTGGTAAAATTGCTTTCGAAACTATCTATTCTGAGCGACGGAAGCGACATTTTTACGTCCGGCAGTTTTTCGTTAATGCTATCCAAAAGATTTGTAAGCTCGGGATAATCGCCGGTAGAGAGCGAGTTTAGCGAAAGTTTCGAAAACCCGCCGTTGTTTACTATCGAACAAGCTTGCTCCGTTAAGGTTTGCACGCTTCTTTTTCGCACGGGGCGATATAAAAAACCTGCTTGGCAGAACCTGCACCCGCGATAGCAACCGCGCATTACTTCGATTATCGCACGGTCGAACACGGCTTCGGTGTTGCCTACGCCGAACGCAGACGGGTAAATCGCACCGTTTAAATCTTTAACCAAGGCTTTTTTTACGTAAGTTTTGCCTTTAAACTCTTTTATTCTTCCGTTTTCGTCGTAAACGACGTCCGTAAAAGCGGG
This sequence comes from uncultured Acidiphilium sp., assembly GCA_964573495.1. GTDB lineage: Bacteria > Bacillota > Clostridia > Christensenellales > Borkfalkiaceae > HGM11416. The sequence continues at coordinate 6,999 of CAZNKA010000040.1, forward strand.
CACGTAAACCCCGTCCAGTTCGGCGGCTTTTTGCAAAAACTCGCTTTTCGACTTAGAATTAAGCTTAATGCGCGCGAGATCCGCCATTACTTCTTCACCGTCGCCGATAGTGAAAATATCTATAAAATCCGCCATCGGTTCGGGGTTACAAACGCAAGGACCGCCCGCTTGCACGATGGGGAAGTTTTCGCCGCGGTCTGCACTTCTCAGCGGAATACCCGCTAAATCGAGCATGTAAAGCACGGCTGTATAGCTCATTTCGTATTGCAAAGAAAAACCCAGCATGTCGAAATCCGAAAGCGGGCGTTTATGCCCTAACGAATAGAGTTTTATATCGTTTTGCTTTAAAAGCGCGCCGAAATCCGGCCACGGAGCAAAACATCTGTCCACGCAAACGTTTTGCACTTGCCTTATGGATTCGCAAACGATTTTTATTCCTACGTTGCTCATTCCCACTTCGTACACGTCCGGAAAACATATGCAATAATTAAAATCGGACCACGGATTTAAGGGTTCGCCCCATTCGCCGCCCGTATAGCGCGAAGGCTTTTCGACGAGCGGAAGTATTTGTTCTAACGTTTTTTTAGCCATATTTTCGTTATTCCTTTTGCGGAATTTTAATTTGTTTTTTTGCAATTAACCGCTTTTTTTTTCGATTTTTCGCTGTTTTTTGCTTTTACTGCTTTATGTTAGCTTTTTTCTTCGCCGATTTGCGATAATTTTTTGCCCGCAAGGATAGCTTCGAACTCGCTTTCGGATATTATCTTTATGCCTAAATCCCGCGCTTTTTGCAGCTTCGACCCCGCTTCTTCGCCCGCTAAAACGAGCGTAGTGAGCTTGCTTACAGAACCCGATACTTCGCCGCCTTGTTCTTCGATGAGTTTTTGCGCTTCGGAACGCTTGTATTTAAAAAGCGTTCCGGTTAAAACGACCTTTTGCCCCGCGAACGCTTCACCCGTCGCGGAATTTTCAAAAACCGGAACGACGTTCGCGCTTCGCAAACGCGCAAGCCCTTCGATATTAAGCGGATTTTTAAAATATTCTATCACGTTTTGCGCGATTATTTCGCCTACGTCTTGAACTTTAAGCAATTCCTCTAGGGTTGCGTTTTGCAAATTTTCAAGACTTTTAAAATTTTTTGCCAAATCTTTAGCGGTTTTTTTGCCTACGCCGTCTATTCCGAGCGCGTAGATAAAGCGTTCTAAGGGGCGCGACTTGCTTTTTGTTATAGAATAAAGCAAATTTTCCGCCTTCTTGCTTTTAAAGCCTTCTAACGTTAAAAGCTGTTCGCGCATAAGTAAATATAAATCGGCAAACTGCCTTACGCCTAATTTATCGAATAAAAGTTCGGCGGTTTTTTCGGAAAAGCCTTCAATATCTGCGGCGTCCTTTTGCGCGTAATTGGCAAGCGACAAAACGACGCGCTTTCTGCAATCTTTATTTACGCAAAAAATATTCGCGCCTATTCGTTCGAGCGGCGCGCCGCATTCGGGGCAAATCGCGGGGGGCAAAATCGGTGTTTCGTCCTGCCACTCGGTTGCGCCTAAAATTTCGGGTATGACTTCGTTGCTGCGATGAATTAAAACGCGGCATTTTGCAGTGATTTTTTTACGCTTTATGTCGTCATAATTATTTAAAGTAGCCCTTCTTACCGTTACGCCGCAAAGTTCCACGGGTTCGAGTTCGGCAAGCGGAGTGAGTTTACCCGTCCTTCCGACCTGCCAGCTTACGCCCTTTAAAAGCGTGGTGGTTTCTTCGGGTTCGAACTTATAAGCAATTGCCCAGCGCGGAAATTTTTCGGTTTCGCCAAGCTCTTCGCGCAAAGAAAAATCGTTTATTTTTATAACCGCGCCGTCGGTTAAAACGTCCAGTTTTTTGCGGTTTTGCTCTATTTCGTTAAGCACGCTTAAAATTTCGCCTTCGGTTTTTACGATTTTTAAAAAGTCGAAAACCTTAAAGCCGTTTTTTCTTAAAAATTCGACGGCTTCGGTTTGCGTTTTAGCTACCCCGCCAGAACTGAAGTTTACGTCGTAAAAATAAATTTCGGGCTTGCGCTTTTCTGTTATTTTAGGATCTAAATTTCTAATAGCCCCGGCAGCCGCGTTACGCGCGTTTTTAAGCGGTTCAGCCGCCGTTTTGTTATATTCTACAAGCACGGAAAGGCGAATTATCGCCTCTCCCTTAACTTCTAAAAGCCCTTTGTAATCTATCGTGAGCGGAAAGCTTTTTATAGTGTAAACCTGAGCGGTTACGTCTTCGCCCTCGACGCCGTTTCCGCGGGTGGTCGCGCGCAAAAATCTGCCGTTATCGTAAGTTAAACACATGGTAAGCCCGTCGAACTTATATTCGACGGTACATTCGGGCATTTTACCCGTGTTTTTTTCCACGCGCGAAAAAAAGGCGCGTAACTCCTCGGCAGAAGTGGCTTTATCTAAACTATAAAGTCGCGCTATGTGCTTATGCTTTTCGAACGCGGAAACAGGCTCGCCGCCAACCCTACGCGTGGGGGAATCGAATAAAACCTCACCCGTTTCGGCTTCCAACGCACGGAGCTCGTCGTAAAGCTCGTCGTACTGCTTATCCGAAACTGTAGGTGCGTCTAAAACGTAATATTCGTTTGCGTATTTATTTAAAACCCGCACGAGTTCGCTCATGCGCGCGCTTTGTTTTTCGGTCATATTGCCGTCCTCGGGTTAAGTTAACCCTTTATTAAAAATAAAATTACGTAAAACCTTGGTTACGAAAAATCGTGAACGAGCTCAATCGTTTTGCCCTATTACTTCGATGGGCGCAAGCGACGCCACCAGTGATTTTATCCCGACGCCTTTAAAAGCCACGTCTATTATCATATCCTTGCCGGAGCCTTTTACGGCTATAACGGTGCCTTCGCCGAATTTTACGTGTTTTATTATAGTGCGCGGGCGAATTTGCGCGGTTATATTAGGCTTTTTTGCAGAGCTTGACATGCTTGCCATAGGCGAACTTTTGCTTCCGCTTTGCTTTCTGCTTTGCAAAAACGACCTTGCCGCCGTAGAATAACCGGTCGACGCGGAGGGTGCAACTTCTTCGCTGCCGCCCCTAC
>CAZNKA010000041.1:0-4795 GCA_964573495.1 uncultured Acidiphilium sp.
TTGCCGAAAAGAGCAAAAAAGACGCGTTTAAGGCTTTATCGGTGCGGCTCTTCAACGGTTAAGCCGCACAGGCTCTTTTTCGCGTGCCCAAAAAGCGCGCGATTTTTATTTCATAAAATTTTATTACATTTATTACAGGAGATTTTACTACTATGAAAAAACTTATTAACTTAATTGCTCTTTTATGCTCTTTCGTTATGCTTTTCGCTATCAGCGGTTGCAAAAAAGAGCCGCTCGTCGTAAAAGATTCGGAAACTTGTATCGTTATAACCGCATCCGGCAGTCAGCTTGCTTTAACCGAAACCACTACGCTTAAAGACTATATGGTTTCGCTTAAAAGCAGCGGATTGCTCGAGTTCGAAATTAAAGACGGAATGATTACTTCCATAAACGGAATAGCCAATCCCGCCGATTGGTCGAGTAGCTGGATGCTTTATACGAGCGACGCCGATAACGCAAACACCGCTTGGGGTGAGATAGAGTATAACGGTAAAAAATACGGTTCAGCCGTTTCGGGTGCCGAAAGTTTAATCGTTAAAGAAGGCTGCTTATATATTTGGGTTTACACTACTTTTTAAGGTTGCGGTCGTATGTCTTCCGCTAAAAAAATAGTTTTGCCGGGGGTATTTACTGCGTTACTCATCGGCGCTCAATTCGTGTTAAGCGGGGTTTCGGGTATAGAGGTCGTAACCGTTTTGCTTTTAACTTTCGCGTATTGCTACGGCGCGGGGCAAGGTCTTATAGTGGCTAACGCTTTTTCGCTGCTCAGATGCTTTATTTTCGGCTTTTTTCCGAGCGTTATTTTGCTGTATTTGATATATTACAATTTGTTCGTGGTGGTTTTCGGGCTTTTAGGCAGAGCGTTTAAACGCGCTTATTCGCTTAAGTCACACGTTTTTGTAATTATATCCGCCGTGGTTATGACTTTTTTATTCACGCTTATAGACGACGTGCTTACCCCGCTTATGTTCGGGTTTTCGCAAAACGCGGCTAAAGCTTACTTCGTAAGCTCTATGGCTACCGCCGTGCCGCAAGTTATTTGCGCGTTCGGAACGACGCTTATATTGTTCCCGCCGCTTTTAAAAATAACAAAATTATTTGCGTGATTAAAAATGCAAAAGTACCCCTATAAGCCCGTTATCGGCACTTTCGCTCAAATTTTACGCCTAATACGAATAAAAAATCCCGAAGATATTCGGTCGTAATTCGTCCGAAGAATAATTCTTCGGGCTTTTTATTTTTTGTAACGAAAAACCGACGTAAACAATTTTTTTGCAAAATGAAAAACTGAGCAAAAAAATCATTGAAAAATTTCTTGCGTTGTGCTAATATATATATTAAACATGATTAACATGGTCGCGTCGATAAATTTGCGGATAAATTTCGAGCGGCTTATACCGGAAATAGATAAAAACAAGAAAAATTCGGGTGCGGGGTGTTGCGATTTGGCTAAAAACGAACAGAAAAAACAAAAAACCGATTCTATATTTTCGTTTGAAATGACGGGCATGTTGCTCGCCTTGTTTTCGCTTATGGGGCTTTTGTGCTTAATTACGGGCGAAACCGTGTTTTTTACGTTGGGTGCCGCCGTTCAAAAATTTTTATTGGGAGTTTTAGGCTTTGCTGCTTTTCCCGTACTGGTGTTTTTCCTTTTTATAGGCATTAAGCTGGTCGTCGGGTTTAAGCTGCGCGGGAGTCGGGCTAAACTCGCCATAGGTATGTTTTTCGTTTATTTGCTTTTGGCGGGTATTATAGTTCAGACGGCAACGACCGCCGCCGCTGTATCCGGCGACTTCGGCGAATATATTTCTTATTGTTATTTCGATAAAACTTCGTCGTTCGGGCACACCGCGGGCGGAATTTTCTTCGGGATATTGGCATATCCTTTGTGTGCTCTCGTTAAACCCGTCGGGACGTACGTTATTTGTTCGGTTGCCATAGCTTTAATAACCTTTTTCGTTTTCAAAAAGCGCGTAAAAACGCTTGCAAAAGATTTATCCGAGCGACGCGAACGCAAAGCCGACGAAAAAGCCGAGCGCGAATTACAAAAAAAGACGGAAGAATTCACAAAAGCGCAAGCGCGCGCCGCCGCGCGCGGAATCGAAAGCCAAAGCGTGCTTTATCCGCGCAGAGCGGGCGAGTATTCCGCTTCGCACGGGCGTATGCGAGAAAACGCCGCATCTGAAGGCGTTAACCCCGCCGCAGAAAAAAACGCCGCGGAAAGCGAGGGGTATCCTTCCGAACTGGACGGGCTTAAAGGCTCGTATCAAAGCGGAGGCTTATCCGCAATATATTCCGACCAAAAATTCAATTTAAAAACAAAAAAAGAAATGCTGCGCGACGACGACCGTCAAACCAGTTTAAAACTTCTTTTCGGCGAGAAAAAAGCGGTTAAAAAACAAGGCGAATACGCCTCTAATTCTTATCCGAACGCTTCGCTTTACGGCGAGCCGCGTTCAAAAATCGCGCCGCAACCCTCGGAGCGCGAAGAAGTTCGCAATTTTTCAAGCTATCAAAGCGAATACGGCGACGATTTAGCCGCTAAGCTCGATTATATTCGTCGCCCCACCGCACCCGATTATCGCGAGCCGGTCAAATCTCCGATGGGCGGAGATATTCCGGAGTCTGTTGCAATGCGCGAGCGTTTAAACAATATAGACCAATCCGTTCCCGACCGCGACGTATATGTTATCGGCGGCGGTAAAGAGCGCGAAAGCATTTCGGCTTTCGATGCCCGCGTAGGCAGAACTGCGGGAATGACCGGCGATATAAACCAAAACAATTCAAGCGGGCGCGACATAGCCGCAACCGATTCGGAAGGCTTTAACGTGAATTTTTCCGACGGCGAGCGTTTTTCCGCAAGCGGCACGCGCGGTGCTTTCGCGGATAGAAATATTTCGGAAAACAATTCGGAGCAAGTATCTTCCGAACAAAGAATAAACTTTAATTACAGCGAAGCCGACGACGAAGGCGCGCAATCCGATTACGAAAGCGGCAGAAGCGAACGAAGCGATATTTCCAGCATTCGCGGAATTAACGCGGCAACCGGCACCGCAACGCGCGCTCCGCGCGAAGATGTATCCGGCGCAAACCTTTCTTCGGATTACGATTTAGGCGGACGCATGCGGCAAGAATCGCAACCCGAAGGGGGCGGCGGAGAAGAATCCGGTGCGGATAGGTTTACGCGCCGCGTCGATTACGGCAGAGCAGAGCAAATCGGAATGGGCGGAATAGGCGCCTCGCGCGCGAGCGGAAGTTCGAACGTCGGTTCGTCGATTTCGGTTAGCGATGACAGAAAACTCGAAAATCCCATAGATTGTATTCCGCAAAATTACAGATATCATTTCGCACCGTTTAATCTTATGCGAGATTATCGCCCGGATGCGGCTACGATAGCCGCCACCAAGCGCGAGCAAGAAAGCCGCAAGGGTATTATTCTTCAAGTTCTTGCGAACGCGGGCGTAAGCGCGCAGATAGTAGACGTAAAATACGGTCCCGCTTTAACGCGATTCGAGCTGACCATCCCGATAGACGTTTCCGTTAAAAAAATCACGGAACTTCAAAAAGACTTTAACTTCCGTATCGCTGCACCGGGCACGATAAGAATTTTGGCACCCATAACGGGCACTTCGCGTATCGGAATAGAAGTTCCAAACACGACGCCGGCGACCGTAGGGTTAAAAGATTTGGTAACCGACCCTTCGTTTAAAAACGCAAAAAAGTCGTCGCTTACGTTCTGTTTAGGTAAAGATTTGGTAGGTAATCCGGTAAATTTAGACCTTTCTAAAATGCCGCACCTTTTGGTGGCGGGCGCAACCGGCACCGGCAAGAGCGTGTTTTTAAACACGTTGCTCGTAAGCCTTATGTATAAATACACGCCCGAAGAACTTCGCATCGTTTTGGTAGACCCCAAAATAGTAGAGTTTTCGTTGTTTAAGGGCGTGCCTAACCTTTTATTCGACGAGATAATAACCGAGACGCCGAAAGCGTGTGCCATGCTCGATTGGGCTTGCAAAGAAATGGACGATCGTTATCGCTTGCTTAACGAAAATTTAGTTAAAAACGTAGACGAATACAATACGTTTATGCAAAGCAAGGGGGGCAAACCGCTTTATAAAATACTTATCATAATCGACGAGTTCGCCGATTTAATGGCTACTTCTACAGACAAGAAGAATATCGAAAACAAGATAAGCCGAATAGCTGCGAAAGCGCGTGCCGCGGGCATACACTTAATTATGGCTACTCAGCGCCCGTCCGTAGATATAATGGAAGGCTCTATTAAAACAAACTTCACCTCGCGCGTGGCGTTCAAGATGTCCAGCCCGACGGACGCTCAGGTTATTATGGGTGAAATCGGCGCCGAAAAACTTCTGGGCAGGGGCGACGTTTTGTATCGTACCAGCAACATGATGAGCATGGAGCGTGCGCAAGGCGCGTTTATCGATACGCCCGAAATAGATGCCGTTTGCAAATATCTGCGCGAGCACAATAAATGTTTTTACAACGAGTTCGCGTTAGACGAAATAAATAAAGCGTTCGAAAAAGAAGAAGCCGCAGCCAATTCCGCCAATGCCACCGACGTTTTAGGCGGAGACGGCACGGACGGAAACAATAAATCGGACGATGAAATAATTAAAAACGCGATGCGTCTTGCCATTAACATGAAAAACATAAGCATATCGATGATGCAGCGCAGGTTAGGCATAGGCTATCCGCGCGCCGGCAAAATCATGGATATTTTGGTTGACCGTAAATACGTTTCGGATTCGCTTAATTCGCGCAATCGCGAAAT
>CAZNKA010000041.1:4895-9895 GCA_964573495.1 uncultured Acidiphilium sp.
AGAGTGGACAGCGAAAAGCTAATAGCTTCCGTGTTCAACGATTTTATTATCACTAACGATATCGCAAACGCTCAAATAATTCTTATAAACTCGTGCGCGTTTTTGGAAAGCGCCCGAAAAGAGGCTATCGAAACGGCTATCGATTGTTCTCGATATAAAAAAGAAGGCAAGCTCGAAAAACTTATCATGAGCGGGTGTTTGCCGCAAAAGTTTATAGGCGAGCTGTTCGAACCTTTAACCGAAGTCGACGGCTTTTTGGGCACTTTAGATTACGATTTATTCAAAAAAACCGTCGAAGAATGTTATTCGGGTAAGCGCGTAAACAACGTGGGCAAAGGCAGCGGCGCAAGCGGCGAGCAAAGAACGCTTACCACCCCCGAATATTACGCCTACTTAAAAATAGCGGACGGCTGCAATAACAAATGTACTTACTGCCTTATCCCGTCAATTCGCGGCAAATACGTTTCCGAACCGATCGAAAAGCTTGTATCCGAAACTAAATCGTTAGGCGAGCTTAACGAGCTTATTTTGGTCGCGCAGGATATTACCCGCTACGGCGAAGATATTTACGGCGCGCCTAGGCTCGCGGAACTTATCGAAAAACTCACCGAGCTTGAAAACGTTAACGCCGTAAGGCTTTTGTATTGCTATCCCGATATGCTTTCGGACGAGCTTATCGACGAAATTGCTCGCAACGATAAAGTTATTAAATATCTGGATATTCCGCTGCAGCACGCTTCGGACGGAGTGCTTAAGCGTATGAATCGCCGCGGTACGGGGGCGGAGTATTTATCGCTTATAAAAAAGCTTAAGCAAAAAATAAACGGCGTGGCGCTTCGTTCCACTTTTATTGCGGGGTTTCCGGGCGAAAGCGAGCAAGATTTTAACGTTCTTTGCGAATTTTTAAAGAATGCCGAGTTGAATAACGCCGGATTTTTCGCTTATTCGCGCGAAGAGGGTACACCCGCATATAAGTTAGACGGTCAATTGCCCGAAAAAGTTAAGCGCGAACGCGTTAAAAAACTTTATTCGGTTCAAAAGCAAATTTCAAAAAACGCATTAGCGGGTTTTAAGGGGCAAACTTTAAAAGTCGTTTGCGAAGGAATCGACTACGAAAAACAGTGCTTTTACGGCAGAGCGTATTTTCAAGCCCCCGATATCGACGGAAAAGTTTTCTTTAAATCGAGCGAACCGATAACCGAAGGCTGCGTTTACGAAGTTAAAATTTCGCGTACGGGCGCTTACGATTTATTCGGCAAAGTCGTCGACTGAAAGTTCGTCGAATAAGAAAGCGTCTTAATAAAGGCGTCTTGAAAAATAAAAGCGTTTTGAACGATATCGGTAGGATAGCCGAACACATAAAGATAAGTTGACAGCAAGGAAATTAAAAAATGAATTTACCTAACAAAATAACGATAAGCCGCATAGCGCTTATACCCGCGTTTATAGCGTTATATTATTTAACGGTCATACCGCATAATTTTTTATACGCAGCAATCGTTTTTGCCTTGGCGGCGTTTACGGATTTTTTAGACGGGCATATCGCGCGCAAATATAATCTCGTAACCGACTTCGGCAAATTTTTAGACCCGATAGCGGATAAAGTTTTGGTTTTAGCGGCGTTTTCGCTTATGTTAACGCCTACGGGCGGAGGAGTTTTGCCCGCGATAAGCGGCGGAATAGGCGTTTGCGTTATTTTGGCGCGCGAATTTATAGTTGCAAGTTTCCGCATGGTGGCGGCAAGCAAAAACGTAGTAATCGCGGCGGACGGGTTGGGAAAAATTAAAACCGCCACGCAGGATATATGCGTGGTTTTGTTGCTTTTCGCCAAAGCGTTCGAAAGCGTTAAGCCGTTTAGCGGCGGAGCTGACGCTTTTACGGTTATTTATTACGTCGGTTACGCGTTCTTTATCGCGTGCGTGATTTTAACCGCCGTTTCGGGCGTTAGTTACGTAGTTAAAAATCGCGGCGTTTTAAGCGAAAGAGCTTAAGCGCGCGGTCGCAAGGGCTAAAGGAGTAAAAATGTTTTCTTACGGCGATAATCGCGTTATAATTAAAATGTTCGCTCTTTCCGAAAGCGCGCGAAAAGTTGCTATTCAAACGGTCGAAAAGGCGGGGTTAGGGCTGGATTTTACTGAAGAATACGGTGATTTGCGCGTTTCGCTTTTATACGAAAACGACACGCCCAAAACAAAGGTTGACGCGGCTTTAAGATTTTTGCTTACCGAATACGAATCTTACGTTTACGCTACCGAAGACGTAAGTTTGCAGCGTTGTTTGGTCGATTATTTAAGCTTGCGCGGGCTTACGCTTTGCACCGCCGAATCGTTTACGGGCGGGGCGTTGGCGCGTTCGATAGTTTCGGTCGAAGGGGCAAGTAAGGTTTTTTATCAGGGCGTGGTTACATATTCGCCTTTGGCTAAGCAAAAAACGTTGGGCGTTTCGCCTTCTACCATAAGTTTAAAAAGCGTGGTTTCAAGCGAAGTCTCATTCGAAATGGTTCGCGGGCTTTTAAAAAGCGGCGATTGCCAAGTGGCGGCGGCTACCACGGGTTACGCTTCGGATAGCGGTAATCCAGCGGAGCCGTGCGGGCTTTGCTATATAGCAGCGGGCAAAGGCTCAACCGTAAACGTTTGCCGTTATCGTTTCGGCGGCACGCGTGAAGATATAATGGAGCAGGGCAAAAACGCAGCGCTGTTTATGCTTATAAAGCTCATTTCCGGCAATGACGACTAAACTGCCGCGGAACCGAATAAGGTAAACCGATTAAAAAGCGACGGCTAAAAAACGACGAAAAAAAACGGCGGCAAAAATTACTACAATCAAACAGCCGTAAGTATTAAAACCGAAAAAATATAATATATAAGAAATAAATAAAGAGGAAGATAACCATGGACGACAAGAAAAAGGCATTAGAGCAAGTGCTTTCGCAAATCGAAAAGCAATACGGCAAGGGCGCGATTATGCGCTTAGGCGAGGACGCGCGCGAAATGACGGTAGACGTTATTCCCACGGGCTGTTTGGCTTTGGACATAGCTTTGGGCGCGGGCGGCGTTCCGCGCGGCAGAATAATCGAAATTTACGGGCCCGAATCTTCGGGTAAAACCACGGTTACTCTGCATATAATAGCAGAAACGCAAAAAGCGGGCGGAATTGCCGCGTTTATCGACGCGGAACACGCCTTAGATCCCGCTTACGCCGCCAATTTGGGCGTCGATTTAGATAACCTTTACGTTTCGCAGCCCGATACCGGCGAGCAAGCGCTCGATATTACGGATAGCTTAGTTCGCAGCGGCGCGGTAGATTTAATCGTAATCGACAGCGTAGCCGCGCTCACCCCTAAGGCTGAAATCGAAGGGGATATGGGCGATCAGCACGTCGGTTTGCAAGCAAGGCTTATGTCGCAAGCGCTTCGCAAACTCACTGCAATAACCAACAAATCCAAAACTTGCGTCGTTTTCATTAACCAACTGCGCGAAAAAGTAGGCGTTATGTTCGGCAATCCCGAAACCACTCCCGGCGGAAAGGCGTTAAAATTCTATTCGAGCGTGCGCTTGGATATAAGAAAGGCAGACGCGCTTAAAGACGCGGAAGGCGTTTACGGCAATCGCACTAAGGTTAAAGTCGTTAAAAACAAACTCGCGCCGCCTTTTAAAACCGCCGAATTCGATATGATTTACGGCAAAGGTATATCTAAAGAAGGCTGCTTGCTCGATATCGGCGTTGAAAAAGGCGTTATCGAAAAAAGCGGAAGCTGGTTCTCTTATAACGGCGATAAATTCGCTCAGGGTAGAGAAAAAGCTAAAGAATATATTTTGTCGAATAAAGAATTCGCCGCGGAAATCGAAGGCAAAATTCGCGATATTTGCTTTAAACCCGCTTCTTCGAACGAGTCTTCTTCGGATAGCTCGTCTGCTGAATAATTATGGGGTTAAAACGTTCGCGTCTGCCGGAAAAGGGTTCCGTAAAAAAACTTTTAGGGCTTGTTAAGTCAGACGTGCTTTTATATATCGATGAAAGCAAAAGCGGGGCTATAAGCCCGTTATCGCATAGTTTGTTTGAAAAACGCATATATTTTTGCCTTAAAAAACAAGTGCTCGCATGCTATAGGGCGAAGGGCGAAATTTCAAAAGCTTCGGCTAAGGCAAAGCTCGTCGCTCGCGAATTTTCGGGTAGACTAGGCGATATAAGTGCGGCTATAAAAGCAGACGCCGAAGCCACCGTCGCGGGGGATCCGTCTGCCGAAAACGAGCGAATAGTTATGAATTGTTTCCCCGGGTTTACGGCTATAAGCGTTTATCGCGTCGCACATGAACTTTACGTTCGCGGGGTGCCGTATTTGCCGCGCATTTTAACCGAATACGCCCATTCGCTTACGGGTATCGATATAAACGCGGGCGCAAAAATAGGCAAAAGCTTTTTTATCGACCACGGAACGGGCGTCGTTATCGGTGAAACTGCCGAAATCGGCGATAATTGCCGAATTTATCAAGGCGTTACGTTAGGCGCTCTTTCGCTTACTAAAAGATGCGTTTCGAGCGAGAAACGCCATCCTACCATCGGCAATAACGTAATTATTTACGCGAACGCCACCGTGTTGGGAGGAAAAACCTTTATCGGCGACGGCGCTATAATCGGCGGCAACGCGTTTATTATAAAGTCGGTACCCGCCGGGGCGAAGGTAATATCCGAACCCACAAAAACCATGCAAGCCGAATAAATTTATCCGTCGGTTAAGTTTTTTAACGCATATCGTTTTGTGCGTAGAAAAAATAAAAATTTTATTGCGGTTGAATTAGAACTACGGTTATAAAATATAAAAAGCCCGCCTATAGGTCGATTAACGGCATTTTGACGGGTTTTTGTTATTTGATTCGCTTTTGCCTGCGCCTCGGCATCTTGAGTGAAGCCGAAAGATCTAGGCGCGGTTTTATATATTTTGCGCAAGCAAGCTAGCTAAGGCTTCGCCTCGGGGAGAAGCTCCGCGGAGCATTTGCGTA
>CAZNKA010000042.1:0-2637 GCA_964573495.1 uncultured Acidiphilium sp.
CGCCCGAAAGTTCTGCTACTTTAAGCACTCCCGACCAAAGCGAATAAACGCTAATTAGCGTTATCGAAAGCTTAAACGCCTTTTCTATTCCGCCCAGCATAGTCGGAAGTACCGAATTCGGCGAAAAAATAGCCGTCAGTATAAGCGAAAGTATACAAAAAATCAAAAAAATCGCGTTCATGCTAAAAGAATATGCTTTTAATTCGTCGCGTATGATTGATTACGTTTTACAAAAAAAATATTTTTTAGTATAATATAATGGTAAATCGAATAAAAAAATCGATAATCGCGGAAAAATTCGCGCAAGCGCGTTAAGCGCGCAAGAGGTCTTTATGGTAAACGCAAGCAAAAAATATTATATAACGACGGCTATAGCTTACACTTCGTCTAAGCCGCATATCGGCAACACTTACGAGGCGATTTTAACGGACAGTATCGCTCGTTTTAAGCGCGCGCAGGGCTACGACGTATTCTTTCAAACAGGCACGGACGAGCACGGGCAAAAAATAGAAGAAAAAGCCGCTAACGCCGGCAAAGATCCCAAGTCTTACGTAGACGGCGTTTCGGACGAGATAAAAGCCATCTGGAAAAAAATGAACGTTTCTTACGATAAATTCATTCGCACCACGGACGAAAATCACGTTAAGCAAGTTCAAAAAATATTCAAAAAGTTTTACGAACAAGGCGATATTTACAAAGGTTCTTACGAAGGGTGGTATTGCACGCCTTGCGAATCGTTCTGGACGGAAAGTCAGTTGGTAGACGGCAAATGCCCCGATTGCGGGCGCGAAGTTAAAAAAGCGCACGAAGAAGCGTATTTCTTTAAAATGAGCAAATATGCTCCCGCTTTAATCGATTATATCAATACTCACCCCGATTTTATCACTCCCGTTTCGCGCCGCAACGAAATGATGAATAACTTTTTGTTGCCCGGGCTTCAGGATTTATGCGTTTCGCGCACGTCGTTTAAGTGGGGTATTCCCGTCGACTTCGACGATAAGCACGTGGTATACGTTTGGCTCGACGCGTTGACCAACTATATAACTGGCATCGGTTACGACGAAAGCGGCGCAAGTTCGGAGACTTTTTACAAAAACTGGCCCGCCGATTTGCACGTTATCGGCAAGGATATAATAAGATTTCACGTGATTTATTGGCCTATTTTCTTAATGGCGCTCGGTTTGCCGCTCCCCGAAAAAGTATTCGGGCATCCGTGGCTTTTAAGCAGCGGCGATAAAATGTCTAAATCTAAGGGCAACGTTCTTTACGCCGACGATTTAGCCGACGTTTTCGGCGTAGACGCGGTTAGATATTACGTACTTTCGAGCATGCCGTTCGATAACGACGGGCTCGTTTCGTGGCAACTTATGACGGATAAAATCAATTCTGACCTTGCCAACGTTTACGGCAATTTGGTTAAACGCACCGTCGCGATGTGCAATAAATATTTCGGCGGCATAGTCGAAAAAAGCGGCGTTTGTTTCGACGAAGTTATCGACGGCGAGCTTGTTTCGCTTGCGAAAAGCGTTTACGGTAAGGTTTCCGCGCTTATGGACGAATGTAGAATAAGCGACGCTCTCGGCGAAATTTTTACGCTTTTGCGCCGCGCCAATAAATATATCGACCAAACCGAGCCGTGGGTTTTGGCTAAAAACGAAGCGGAACTTCCTAAGCTCAAAATCGTCCTTTATAATCTGGTCGAAACGGTCGCGATAGCGGCAACTCTGCTCGCGCCCTTTATGCCCGAAACGAGCGAAAAAGTGCTGTCTCAGATAAACGCGCCCGAACGCTCTTTCGAAAGTTTAGGCGAGTTCGGGCTTTATCCTAACGGCAACAAGGTTGCTGAAAATCCCGAAGCGCTCTTTGCCCGCATAGAGGCGGATAAAATGACCGAAGCCGCCGCGTTTTACGCCGCTAAATATTCTTCGCCCGAAAGTCAAGAAACTTCTAATTCGGATAAAAAGCCCGAAAATGCAAGCGAAAAGGCAAGCAAAAATGCGGACGAAGAATTACGGCAAAGCGAAATAAGCATAGACGATTTCGCGAAAATCAGCTTAAAAACCGCGCTCGTAACCGCGTGCGAAAAAGTGGAAAAAAGCAAAAAGCTTTTAAAACTCACCTTAAAAATAGGCGACGAAACCAGAACCGTGGCAAGCGGCATCGCTCAATATTATAAACCCGAAGAATTGCCGGGCAAAAAAGTGGTCGTCGTATACAATTTGAAGCCCGCCAAGCTTTGCGGGGTGGAAAGTTGCGGAATGGTGCTTTGTGCCGAAAAAGACGGCGTGGTAACGCTTATAGAACCTAACGACGTAATGCCGGACGGAAGCGTCGTAAGATGATAGACACTCACGCGCATTTGACGGACGAGCGTTACGGCGGCGGCGAAAACGAGCTCGTTCGCGCTTTAAATGCGGGCGTTAAAAACGTGATAGCCGTCGGTTACGATTTGCCGTCGTCTGAAAAATCCGGCGAATTCGCTTTGTCTCACGAAGGGGTTTTTTATGCGGCGGGCATTCACCCGTCGGACTGCGAAACCCTTGATAACGGTGCTATAGCCGCACTTTTAAATCTTTTGCGCGGCGAAAAATGCGTAGCCTCGGGGGAGATCGGAATAGATAGGCACTACGAGCGCGA
>CAZNKA010000042.1:2737-9769 GCA_964573495.1 uncultured Acidiphilium sp.
CCCGTTCCGCATCGCGGCGAGCTTAACGAACCCTCGTTCGTTAAATACGTTTATGAAAAAGCCGCCGAAATTTTAGGCGTCGATATAAGCGATTTAGAGCGGCAAACGCAAAAAAACGCCGCCGCTTTATTTAAAAAAGTAAACTTCAAATAATTTTTGGCAAATAGAAAATGAAATTAAACGAGCTTTTACAAAAACACTCATTCAAATTTAATAAAAAATTCGGGCAGAACTTTATAAGCGACGTAAACCTTTTGGATAAAATAGTCGCTTGCAGCGGAATTACGAGCGACGACGCGGTTTTGGAAATAGGTTGCGGAGCGGGCACGCTCACCAAGCAGCTTTGCGCCAAAGCCAAGTTCGTTTACGGCTACGAAATAGACCGCGAGCTTAAGCCCGTGCTTGCCGAAAATTTAAGCGGCGTCGAAAATTGCGAAATAACTTTTCGCGACGTAACGCGCGAAAAAACCGCGGATATCGAAGCGCATATAGGCGAAGAATACGTTATCGTGGCGAATTTGCCTTATTACATAACTTCGCCGCTGGTTATGAAATTCGTGGAAGAGTCGGAAAAATGTCGCGCCATAATCATAATGGTTCAAAACGAGGTTGCCGAAAGGCTGTGCGCCGCGCCCGGCACGCCGGAATACGGTGCGATAACCGCGGGTGTTAACGCCGTTTGCCGCTCTGAAAAACTGTTTTTCGTTTCGCGAGAAATGTTTTTTCCGCGCCCCAACGTCGATTCAGCCGTCGTTAAATTAACTTTCGATAGGCAAATGCTCGGAATTCGTTCGAGAAAAATATATCGTGAAGTGGTGCGGGCGGCTTTTTGTTCGCGCAGAAAAACGCTTGCGAATAACTTGTCGCAAGGGCTTAAAATAAGCAAAGCCGAAGCCGAAAACTTAATAAGCGGTTGCGGGTTGTCGCCTTCGTGCAGGGGCGAAACGCTGTCTGCCGAGCAGTTCGCGCGGCTTTCGGACGCCGTTTGCGATATGCGCGGCGTGATTTAAGGAAGTTTAAGCGATTTTAAGAATAATTTAGGCAAGCCTGAAACAAATATCGATTCAAAAAGAAAAAATAATTTTAAGCGGGGTTTATTTTTATTGAAATTTTCGCCGCATAATGATATACTATAAGCAAAAATAATATATTAAACTGAGTCGCGCGCAAAAGATCGGCGGTTTTAAAGGCGCAAATCGCTTTTAAGGCTGAAAATCGGCGTTTCGGCAAGGGAGGAATAAAATGGCTTTATTTAGCAACTTGTTTCGTTTAAATATCGAGTGGAGCGACGATACTCGCAATACGATGGTTTACAAATATCCGTTTAAAAACAGCGGAAAAGAAGTAAACAATAAAAGTTCGCTTACCGTGCGCGAGTCGCAAGTGGCGATATTCGTTTACAAAGGTCAGATAGCCGAGGTTTTTTCGCCCGGACTATACGATTTAAAAACCGAAATTTTACCCGTATTGACTAAACTCGCTTCGTGGAAATACGCTTTCGAAACGCCCATAACGCTCGACGTGTATTTCGTTAACACCAAGCAGTTCACCAACATAAAATGGGGCACTCAGAACCCGTTTATGATGCGCGACGCCGAATTCGGCGTTATAAGGGTGCGCGGGTTCGGCTCATTCGCTTATAAAGTCAACGACGCCCCCACTTTCTTGCGCGAACTTTTCGGAACCAATTCTTCGTTTTTAACCGAAGATATTCAAGATTATCTTAAAGGAATTTTGGTTTCAAGCCTTACCGACGCTATCGGGGAAAGCAAGGTTTCCGCGCTCGATTTAGCCGGCAACACTTTGGAATTTCAAGATGCGGTTAAAGCTAAAGTAAAACAATCGTTTAACGATATAGGGCTGGAAATGACCAATCTCGTCATCGAAAACATGTCTGTTCCCGGCGAGGTCGAAAAGGCTTTAGACGAGCGTTCGCGCTTGGGAATTTTGGGCGGTGCTACGGATGCGATGATGAAAGTCGCCGCCGCCGAAGCGTTAAAAGACGCGGCAAAAAACCCCGGTATGGGCGGTGCTTTTATGGGCGCTGGGGTAGGCTTAGGCGCGGGCGCGGGTATGGGTTCCGTGTTTGCGGACGCGTTCAAATCTTCTGAAAAACCCGCCGCGGCAAATTCGTCCGCGAGCACGGATAACGTTAGCTCCGATGCAGCTTCGGTTTGCCCGTCTTGCGGGAAAAGCGTAGCCGCAGGCTCTAAATTCTGCCCCGAATGCGGAGCTAAAATGCCTATAAAAAAATTCTGCCCCGAATGCGGCTTACAGGTGGCGGAAGGTTCTAAGTTCTGCCCCGAATGCGGCAAAAAACTTTAATTTTCGCGCAGCTTTGAAAAAGCGTTGAAAGTCGGCATAAAAGCACGTTAAAAAGCAAATAAATAAAGCGAGTAAACAAAGATAAGCTTTTTTGTTAAATCTTTATAAGAATACTGAAAAATCATAGAAAAATATGTCAATAAAAAAAATCCGCGGGCGTAAAGCGCGCGCCGCGGGGGAGAAAAAAATTATGGAAAAACAATTAATCACCAAAGATACTCTTATTTCAGACGTAGTAAATCTTAACCCTAATTCCGTGGGTATACTTCAAAGCTACGGAATGCACTGCTTAGGTTGCGCGTTCGCTCATATGGAAACGGTAGAACAAGCGGTTTCGGCGCACGGCGCGGAACTCGATAAGCTTTTAGAAGAGCTTAACGATTATTAAGCCGTTTTAGTAAAAAAATTAAGTCGCGCGGCAAGCGCTCTTTCGTTTGCGGAGGATATTGTTTTGCAAAATCAAAATTCGCCTGATAAAAATAACGGCGATAAAAATCGCCTCGACGCGTCGTTTATAAAATGCGAGCGTTGCGGCGGAAATATGATATTCGATCCGCAAACGCAGGCGTTAAAGTGCGAACGATGCGGCTCGATTGAAGATTTCGAAAAAAATACGCTCGTTAACGAGCGCGATATCGAAAAAGGCTTCGACGAAGCCGAACAGTGGAATAACGAAGCCTCTCTTTTTCGCTGTGAAAATTGCGGGGCTGAAGTCGTTTTAAAAAACGGTGACGTTGCCGCCGATTGCCCGTTTTGCGGAACGCCGCACGTCGTCAAGTGCGACGAGTTGCCCGGAATTAAGCCGCACGCGGTTTATCCGTTCGTTTTAACCGAAGAGCAAGCTGCCGAAAAAGCAAAAAAGTGGGCGCGCTCGAAGTTGTTTGCTCCCGTTAATTTTAAAAAGAATTTGCAAAGCGAAAAAATGAACGGCGTGTTTTTGCCGTGCTTTACTTTCGATAGCGATACTTTTTCTAAATATTACGGGCGTTTGGGCGAGCGTTGTACGCGAACGATCAAAACGAATAAAGGCATGCGCACCGAAACGTATATAAGATGGTTTAACGTTTCGGGTACTTACGGCAAGCTGTTCGACGACGTTTTTATATCTTGCGGCAACATGCCTCAAAACGAGCTTGAAAAGCTTTTGCCTTATCGAATGGAAACGCTTTGCTTGTACGAGCAGGAGTTTTTGTCCGGCTATGCGGCGTCTCATTATAAAAAAGACCTTAAAGATTGCTGGAAAGACGCAAAAACGATAATGGATAAAGAGCTTCGCGAGTGTATTCTTGCAAAATACAATTGCTCCGAAGTCGATTATTTAAACGTTTCCACGGTGCATAACGCCGTTACTTTCAAATACGTTCTGCTTCCCGTTTATAGGAGCAATTTCGTTTATCAAAAAAAGGAATATCATATAGAGGTAAACGGAAACACCGGCAAGGTTTGCGGTAAAACTCCGATTTCTCCGCTTCGCGTTTTAACGGCGGTTTTAGCGGGTATAGCGGCGTTCGTGATTTTTATTATGCTGCTAACCGCCTTCGATTCTTGCGGCGAAAACGAACCTTACGAAGAACCTTACGAAGATTGGTATCTTTATCGAAATTTTTATCAATCCGAAGATCTAAGCTCGGTTGAATTAGAAAACCGATATATGTTCGACCGCTTTGTTTAAAACTTGTTTTTTTACATGTAAAAACGCAAATTATTAAATAAAATCATCCGTTTAGTCGGCAAGATTTTAAAACTTTCGCAAAATCTATTGACAATAAAGGTATTTTAAGTTAAAATCTTATTAGAATAAAATCGTTTTGTCGTTTATCGGGTGGTGTTTCTTTTTGATTTTTGGGCGCGGCTAGGTAAAACCAAAACACAAAACAGTTAAAAACTAATTAAATTCAGGAGTAAATAATGAAAAAATTATTATCCAAGATAGTCGCCGTAATTTTAGTTGCGGCAACGCTTTGTTTTTGCACCTCGTGCAAAGAGATCGAAAACGGCAGCGAAATACATCGCATTAAAATCACCGTTACGCTTTACGACGAAGACGGCAACGCTTCCGATCAGGACGTTTACGCTAAGCTTTACAAAACCTTTGCGCCCGAAACGGTTGCTCATATCGAAGAGCTTATTTCGAGCGGTTATTATAACGGCGTTTGCATAAGCAACGTCAGTTCTTCTTACGCTCAGTTCGGCGACGCAAAGGTTAACGACAACGACGACCACGCTTTGAATTTTATCGATCAAGGTTCTTCCGTAGCCGGTGAATTTTTGGCAAACGGTTGGAAAGGCAATAAGCTTACCTCCGACGGCGCGTTGGTTTTAAAGCATGACGCCGACCTTTACGACAGCGGAAAGGCTACCGTTGCGATAAGTTTCAGTTCCGGCGCTTTTAAAGCCGAAAAATATTGTATATTCGGCAAATTCGTAACCGACGACGGCGACGCCGAAGCGGACGAAGATAGCTGGGAATACAAGAGCAGCCTCGAAAAAATCAAAACTTTAACGGAACTTACCAAAACCGACGACGGCGTTTGCTTTTATTATTGCGATGCGGATGATACTGACGTCGAGGGCGGCGAAGGTTCTTATAATTGGAAAGGTCAATACGTAACTTATTCCGAAGAAACCGGAGAATATTACAAAGGCACTTCGGTTTCCGGCGAAGTTCTCAGCGACGAAGAACAAAAAGATTTTGAAGATAAAAAGAGCGAAAATTCCGCAAACTTCAGAATTATTCCCGCCAAAAAGGTTGTTATTAAAAGTATTTCTATCGTAAAATAATTTTTAAAAATAGATTTTTAAAGGGGCAAAGCCCTTAATAAAAAAGGCAGTACCCCCGAACTTTCGGGGGTATTTTTGCAAATAAAGGTAACTAAGCTAAGGTATGAATAAGCTTATAACTGTTGTGGGTGCAACCGCTTGCGGAAAAAGCGGCTTGGGAATAGAGCTCGCATTAAAATTTAACGGCGAAATCATCTCGTGCGATTCGCGGCAAATTTATAAAGGGTTGGATTTAGGCACGGGTAAGGTGACCGAAGAGGAACGTGCGCTCGTGCCGCATCACTTGCTCGACGTAAAACTTCCAAACGAAAAATATTCGCTTGCGCAATTTCAAAAGTCCGCCTATATGTCGATTAACGGCATTTTGGAACGCGGTAAGGTACCTTTTTTAGTGGGAGGTACGGGGCTTTATTCGCGTGCCGTTACGGAAGGGTATTCTCTTTCCGAAGAGGCGGAAGACGATTCTATGCGCGCGGAAGTAAACGCGCTTACGCGCGGCGAGCTTGAAAACGAGCTTAAAGCCGCCGGGATAGAAGTGCAAGAAGGGCTTTCGCCCCGCCATTTGGCGCGTCGCGTGGAAAAACTTCGCAAGGGCGTTGCTCAAGTTGAAAATTCCCCGCGTTACGATTATATGCAGCTCGTCTGCGTTTACCCGCGCGAACAGCTCTATTCGCGCATAGAAGCGCGACTAGACGATCGCATTAAGCAAGGAATGGTCGAAGAAGTTGCTTCGCTCAGAAAAAACGGCGCCACCGACGAGTTTTTAGAAGGTTTAGGGCTAGAATATCGCTATACTGCTCGTTACTTGCGCGGCGAATATTCGTTTGAAGATTATCGCGCAGAGCTTTTAAAACAAATCAGGCATTTCGCAAAGCGGCAAATTACGTGGTTTAAAAAAGAAAAAAACGCTTTTTATTTAGATATGACGGGCGATTTTTTATCGCAGGCGCAAAACCTGTGCTCGGATTTTTTAAAAAGCGATTTAAATAAGTAAAATTAAAAAAATAATATGAAAGGAGTGCATAATATGTCAAAAATCATAACTATAGGTCGTCAGTTCGGTAGCGGCGGACGCGAGTTGGGTAGAAGACTTGCGGAGGAGCTGGGCGCAGAATATTACGATAAAGAAATCGTAAGCGAAATCGCTCAAAAAACTTCGCTTTCCGAAGAATACGTTCACAGCGTTATAGAAAAAAGACCGCATCCGTTGTTCCCGATAACTATCGGTCAAAGTTTTTTTATATCCGATTCGTATTATTTAAAACAAGTGGGGGAAATTTACGCGCAACAGTCCGAAATAATAAAAAATCTGGCAAAAAAATCCGATTGCGTAATAGTAGGGCGGTGCTCCGATTATATTCTGCGCGATTTAAAGCCTTTCAGAATTTTCGTTTACGCCGAAATGCAAAGCCGTATAAGTCGTTGCAAATCGCGCGAGTCGGGAGATACGGACGATAAGCAGATTAAAAAACAAATAGAGCGCGTCGATAAAGACCGCGCCGCTTATTACGAATTTTACACGGGCAAGCGATGGGGCGCTAAAGAAAATTACGACCTTTGCATTAACACTACCGATTTAAACATTAAAGAAGCGGTGCCGCATTTGGCAAAACTTTTTTAACGCGGCCGATCCTTTTTGCCGCTAAGCGGTAAACGTTTGCAAACTTATAAAAAAGGAGCGTTTATCTTTTTGTTAAGCTTAACAAAAAGATAAACTTTCATTACGGAAAAGTGTGCTTTGTCGACTTTTTCCGTAATAGGTATGCGTTTGCATTTATTCGTTTTTTATAATACAAGTGAAAAAGTTTGCTTGCAAGGACTTTTTCACGCCGTATTTCAACGGACGGCTGTTATTTGCGCTTAGCAAATAACAGAAGCGACAGCGACGCAAAAATTTATTTTTGCAAGCCGTGTTATGTTATAATA
>CAZNKA010000043.1:0-9759 GCA_964573495.1 uncultured Acidiphilium sp.
TTCTATAATTCATGAATAGTTTTCCCCTTTAATTTGCGATTTTGTTTTTCTAAAGCAATGATCTGTTTTTTATTTATACAGCCTTTTAGCCCCAAAAACGGCAAAAAATATCCGCAAAAAATAAAAAACGGAAACAACTTTTCTTGATAAAAACTTACTATTGCGTCGAGTTTTTCCGAAAAAACAGCAACCGAAATAAAAAGCGCAAGGTTGACAACGATTGACGGAATAACGGTTTTTCGCGTTTGAAAAGCTCGCCCGAAACATTTTACCGAAGCCAAAACCGGCACCGATATTGCAAAAACTCCTGAAATCGTAAGAATAAAAAGCGCTAAATAATCGAACCTTCCCACGTTTATCAAAGTAACGCTAAATATGCTTACCGAGCTAATTGCCGTTTTTTCAATCGGAGCCACCGTATAAAAAACAGAATAAAAGCACAAATAAAAAAATAACGTAAGAGCCGCCGAAATCGCATAACAAACGCTGATTTTAAGTGTCATTTTTTTATCGTTTTTAAAATGCCCGCAAAACAAAATCAAATAGACGGCGTCGTTAAACCAAAACGTATTTTTTACCGCGCAATTTATTTCTTTTACGCCGCTGCCGTAAAAAAGCGGAAGCAAATTAGAAAAATCACCCGAACCGAAGGTAAGATAAAAAATTATAAGCATACCTATAACTGTTATCGGCGCGGCAATTTCAGAGCATCTACCCAAAACTTTGAGCCCTTTTATAGCCATATAAAAAGTTAGCGCAAATACCGGGAAAAAAATCTCCGAACGCGGCATTACTTCGTAAAACCCTGTTTCGACCAAATATTTATATTCGCATAACGGAACGAAAGCCCTAAGCAAAAAAAACACGCCGTATATAAAAAATACTATTTGCGCAAAAGTTTTTGAATAATCTTGGGTTAATATATCAAAAAAAGGCAGATATTCACGTTTTTTCGCATAAAACATAAACAAAAAAATTAATAAAAAATCAATTAAAAACAGTAATAACGCTGGTTGCCAAAGTTTTTCGCCGCAAAAAGCGGAAAACGCGGCAGGCGCGCTTAAAATTTTCACCATAGGCAAAAACGCTATAAAAAACGTAGCGATTTGCCTTGTTTTTACATCGTTCCTTATCATTTTCCCTCCAATTTTTCGGCTATTCTTTTACGTCTTTAATTCGTATTCTGCGCTTGTTTTTACTTTTTAAAACGCGCGGGCGAAACGTTTGTTTACTTATGAAATCTATATAAACGCCGTCCTTTAAGTCGCCTTTAATAAGCGGAGCGTACGGAGCGAGCGCAGGCACTCCGAAATTTTCCAAAGTGCACAAATAAGCAATTAAAAGCGCCGTTAAAAGCATTATTCCATAGCCGCCGGCAGCCCCCGCGACAATTAGATAAACAAGCCTTAAAACACTCATGCTTTCCACAAGTTCAGGCACCGTATAAAGGCAAATTCCCGAAAGAGCCATTATCATAATCGTCGGAGTCGAAACTATTCCGGCTTTAACCGCGGTATCGCCCAGCACGAGCGCGCCGACGATCGAAAGAGCCATCCCCACGTATTTCGGCATTCGTATGCTCGCCTCGTTTAAAATTTCAAAAATTAAAAGAGTAAAAAACATTTCGTAGCTAGGCGAAAGCGGTATGCCTTTTATACTGTTGACTATCGTAAGCAAAAAATTTAACGGTATAAGCTGAAGATGAAACAGCTGCGCAGACACGAAAACGGCAGGCAAAAACACCGCGATAAATATGGATAAAATTCTTAATCCGCGTTCCATATTGGCGCGATAATAATTCACGAAATAATCTTCCGAGCTTTGAAAATCTTCCACGAACAAATATGGAACGGTAAGAGCTATGGGCGAACCGTCTACTATAATACCAACCCTGCCCTCTAGCATTTTTTGCACGAAAATATCGGGTTTTTCCGTATTTCCGACTTGCTTAAAAAGCGAAGTTTTGTGCTCGACAATCATTTTTCCGATATAAGAACTGTCCGCAACGCCGTCTATATTTATAAGCTTAAGGCGCTCTATAACCTGCTTCGTTATTTTTTTATCAGCTATCGACGAAATATAACATACGGCTACGTCCGTTTGCGAATACTTGCCCAAAACGTGAGTTTCCACAACGAAATCTTTTACTTTAATTCTTTTACGAATAAGGCATAAATTGACTTTTAAGCTTTCGTTAAACCCTTCGCGCGGACCTTTCATTACGGTAGACGTGGGCGGTTCCGAAACGGCACGCGTTTCGTATTGCAAAAAGTCGAAACACAAAGCTCCTTGTTCTCCGTCTAAAAGCAATAAACATTTTCCTTTCACCAAAGATTCGAGCGCCTTTAAAACGTCTTTTTCTAAACGGCTATCGGCGGCAAACGACTCTGTTTTAATCGATTGCAAGCTAGTCGATTTGCTTTTTATAAGCGGCTCTAAAAGATTTTTTGCAATCGAGTTTTTATCGGTTATACTGTCGATATAAATAATACAAGCGTTTTTTTCACCCGTAACGGCAGTATGATATTTTACGTCTTGCGACTTGATTTGTTTTTTTATAAAATCGATATTCTTTTGCAGATTTTTATAAAATCTCATATTCGTATTATTTTTAATCGCGGATTAATTATGTGCCGATTTTAAGTTTTTTCGCAAAATAAAAAAGGTGGTTTTATCCACCTTTAAAAACGTTTTGTTTATTAGTTTTCTAGTTTTTCAATAACATAATCAATAATATGCTCGCTCATATCGACGCCCGTACACATTAACGTAGACCTAAAATGCGGATTCGAATTAACTTCGCACAAAATCGGCTTGCCAAAATCACCGAACATTAAATCAACGCCGCCGAAATCAAGCCCTAAAACAGAACAAGCTTTGCAGGCAACAGTTTTCCATTCCTCGGGAATATAGCATCTCTGCATCTTTCCGCCGTTAGAAATATTCGAACGAAAATCGCCGTCGTTAAATCTAAGCATAGACGAAACGACTTTGCCGCCCACGACATTTACTCGAACGTCTTTTCCGCAAGAGCTTGCGACGTATTCTTGAATTAAAAAATCGCGCCAACCGATTTTTTCTACGATTTTTTCAAGCTCGCAAAAATCTTTTGCAAGATAAACTTGCGCACCGAACGAACCGTACGCTTGTTTTACGACCATCGGAAAACCGATTAAGTTTTCTGCCTTTTTTAAAAACTCTGCAGAATAACCTACCCCTTCGAAGGTTTTCGGCGCAATCAGCGTTTTCGGCATAGGAACTTTTCCGCAAAGCTTCGAATAAGTAAGAGCCTTATTATCGCAAAGCAACACCGCGTCGGCACAATTAAAAAGCCTAATGCCCGCACTTTCCAATCGATGAGCAAGTATTACGTCTTTATCCCAAAAAACGGCAAAATCAGGCTTTCCGTTTTTAAAAAAATCCTCGTCCAAAGGCGCGGCAAGCTCAACCGTATTTACTACGGAAAGTTCTATGCCGCGTTTTTTTGCCGCCGACAAAAAAAGCGAGTAAATATCTTTAAATTTTTCGCTTTTTACGAAACCGTTAACTATAAGCCAACCTTGCATTTACGCACCTTAACGCCTTAAATTATAATTAAAAATAGCTTACCTTTATGCGCTTACCCATTTTTTTCAAACAATCGGAAAGTTGTTCTACCAAGTTCATTTTTATGTTGAAATTAATAGGCAAATCGGGGTTTTGGTGCGCGGGGTTTATCGCGCGACCAACGAAAAAGTTTATATCCGTGGCTTCTTCGAATAACAATCTGCAAATAAGCGAAGCACCGTCATGCGAAAAGCCCCATTTTTCGTAAAGAGAGTTATCGCCCAACGCGTCTTTTGCGTATTCGACGACTTTGTTCATCGTTATAACGCCTTCGGTAACCAAATCCACTCCTTCTATCTCGGCAATAGGCGGAACGTCGCTCCGCTCGAAGTTTAGCGTGGCTTTAAGCGGCTTGCCCAAATATCTGGCGGCAATGGTTGACGTAGTTCCCCCGCACACGATATGTTTGCCTTCTTTGGAGAAAAACAAAGACATCATGCGCTCGGAATCGTCGCGATTGGAGGGCGGTCCGAATAAAATATTCATAGGCTCGCGCTTTCTAACGCGGATTACGCAAGCGGTCGCGTCGTCGCCCGGTTTTGCGCCGTATAATTTGTTAACCTCGTCGATTAAAATGGTAGAAAGGGTTTTAGCCGTATAGCCGACGGGAGCCACTCCTTCCATAAACGAAATAATGTCTTCACGTTTCCAACCGAAGTTGTAAACCAAACCTATTCCCGCATGCGGGCAACCGTCGCTCATCGCGATGAAAATATCGTTTTCGCAAAGTTTTATAACCGATTTATATATGCGCTTGTTGCCTATATTCATTTCGGTTTTCGGATAATCGTAATTTTTTCCGCCGCGAAGTACTATTACAAGCGGATTATCGTATTGAATAAGCTCTATTTCGGAATTGTTAACGATGTGCAGAATGGTAAATGTCGAATAAGCGACGCCGCGAACGGAACAAATAGGCAAAGTATGAGCTATCGTTTCTACGCAATCTTCCAAAGTTAAACCTTCCGCCATCATCGTAGAAATGATTTTGCTGGTCAGCGTAGACAAAATGCTCGCCTTAACGCCGCTGCCTAACCCGTCCGCCAAAACGATTATCGTTGAACCGTCGGGTTGTTCGACGACGTCTATATGATCGCCGCAAAGCTGTTCACCTACGTGATTTATGCTTCTATATCCGATATCGGCGCAAAGGTCATTCATCGGCAATACCCTCCTTAAGCTTCGTGAGCGCTATTTTCGTTTCGGCAGCGGTTTCGCCCAAAAGCGAAGCGATTTCTTGAACTATTCGCATTTGTTTATCAACCACTTTATCGGCGATTTCAACCGTTTGGCGGCTAATACTCTCCTTGCGCTCTTTTTGCGATTCTTCGTCCGTAACGTCGCGCATGATGCAAACGATAAGGTGATAATTCGAATCGTATATTATGGTTTGTTCTACGTATTTTTTATATTCGGCAAGATAAACGCGTTTATCGCGTACGCTACGTTTCGTTTCTAAAACCTTCATGAACATCGTTGGATCTAGTATACGAACGACTTGCTCGCCCAAAACGTCCGATGCGGAACGAATATTCATAATTTTACGAGCGGCACTGTTTATTTGCTGTACTTCAAGTGCTTCGTTAATAACTATCAAACCGTTCGGCGTGTTGTTTACGATGCAATCGGAAAAGCTTTCCGCTTTTTCTTTAAGGAACGGCAGACACATAGAAATTTCCGCTTTGCCGTAATAAATGGCAATAGCCTTTTCTCTGCAAGTGTTATACCCGCACGAACCGCAATTCAGATGGTCTTCGGGTTTGATTTTGCCCATTTTTTTAAGTATATCGTTAATTTCGTTTTCGGGCGGAGTAACGTTTCTTCTGGGTATGGCTTCGAAATGCTTGCGAAGGTCGCGCTCGTCGGGCTGAGAAATTATAAAATCCTTTTCGCCGGCGTAGTTTGCAACCGCCATATAATCTTTGACGGGAACCCTATGATATTTTTCCATTACGGGCCCGCCCACACAACTTCCGACGCACGCGGACATTTCGATAAAACATTTATGAACCTTGCCGTTTTCGATGTCTTTAAGCGCGGCAATGCAGTTATCTACCCCGTCAATGGACATATACGTATAGCCCGGAATTTTTTTCATGGTTTTTAAAACGCCGCCGTTCGTCGGAAAAAACCGCGCCAAACTTTGCTCGGTATCGTCCATATCGGGCACAAGCGGAATATTTTCGCTTTCAAGCCATTTGGAAAGTTCTTCGAATGTAAGAACGGCGTCTACTATGCCTTCGTAATGTTCGGCTTCGTCTTTCTTAGCAACGCACGGACCTATAAAAACGGTTTTCGCACCGGGAACGCGCCGCTTTATATCTTCGCAATGCGCTTGCATCGGCGAAAGAACGTCCGCCAAATAAGCAAGCTCCGCAGGATAATATTTTTGAATGAGCAAGTTAACCGAATGACAGCACGAACTTATCAAAACGTCGTTTTCTCCGCTTTCGAGCAATCTTTCGTATTCGGTTTTTACTATCGTTGCGCCGATAGCAGTTTCTTCGACGCCTTTAAAGCCTAATTTTTCCAACGCGGCACGCATTCCGTTAATGCCTATGCCGCTGTAATTGGCAATGAACGACGGCGCGAGGCTTGCGTATACGGGTGCCCCGGACTGAATAAGTACTTTTGCTTTTTCTGTTTCGTCTACGATTTGCTTTGCGTCTTGCGGGCAAACGACGAAGCAACGCCCGCAAAGTATACATTCGTTACCGATAATATGCGCTTGATTGCCCGAAAACCTTATAGCTTTTACCGGACAATGCCTTATGCATTTATAGCAGTTTTTGCAATTTGATTTTTTTAACGTTAAACAATCAGACATTTTTACCCCTTATAAACGATTTTAATCGTTTTACGCCCAAATAGCGTTAAATTTTTAGCAGCGGCAGAATTTTTTCGTTCCAAAAGGTATTAAAATTTTCTTTGGTAACACCGCAAAAAACCTCGTCGTTAACGGTAACCGTAACACCTTCTCGATTACACTTACCCGCGCAAAAACTACCGAGTAAAACGACCTCGCCCTCTAAACAATCTTCTGCTACTTTTTTTTGAAACAACTCTACCACGTCTTGCGAGCCGCGTAAATGACACGAGCTGCCTACACAAACCTGAACTATAACCATATTTTAATCCACTGCGCGAAAAACGCGCGTTTTTTAGTTTATTTGCAAAGAGGCAAAACTCTGTCGTTAAAAAATGCTTCTGCCGTTTCGGGGGTTAAGGAAGCGAATTCGCCGTTTAGCGAAACGCAAACCCCTTCTTGGCACTTATCCATACAAAAAGTACCGGTAAGCTCGATTTTATCGCTTAATCCGTTTTCGGTTATAAGCCTTTGAAATTCTTCGACCACCCCGCGTGAGCCTTTTATATGACAAGAACTCCCTATGCAAACAGTTAAATTAACCATTTTTTCTCCTTAAACGCGCGGTTTTCGCGCGATTTATATATTTTTTACCTATTTATTTAATTAAAAATTACGGTTCTTCGCCGTAAATTTTATTAATCCAAGAAAACAAGAATTCGCGCTCGCTCGCGCGACCCTTTACCGATTGAGACGCCGCGACTATGGGCATCCAACGCTGCACGTATTTTTTTTCTGTTCCGCTTTTTTTGCAAAACAAATCGAGATATCGCTCCGCATCCGCATTATCCCCCGCCAACAAAAAACAAAGATATGTTCTGGCTACGTCAGCCGAGGCGTTGCCTTGCGTAGCGTGCGACCAATCTATTATGAAAGGCTTGCCGTCGCTTTCGCGTATTATAACGTTAGAAGGATTAAAATCTCCGTGGCAAAGCTTTTTATGCAAAGGCATTTCTTCAAGCCGCACGTGCAATTCGTAACGAGTAGTCGCGTCGAGTTCGGTTTCGGAAATCTTTCTGTTCATTTTGTCCTTAAGCTTTGTAAGTTGCGGGCACAAATGTTTGTGAACGTGCATTTGCAAATTTACGAAATCGTTTAAAAACTCGCTTTTTTTCTCCGGAATTTCTTCCATTTTTTGTGCAAGAGTTTTGCCCTTAACGTAATCGGTTACGATTGCCCATTTACCGTCGATCATCGTAACCGCTTTAATACCGGGAACGTTAAGCCCCGTGGTTTCTACGCGAGCATGATTAAGAGCCTCGTTTAAAATATCGCCCTTCGAATAACCTTCGCCAAATACTTTGATGCAATTATCTCCGTCGCGATAAACGGTTTTATTCGTGCGAACGGCAATAACTCTGTCTAACTTCATAAAAGCCTCCGATATTCGAAAATTTAGCGACGGTTATAAAAAAACCACCTACCATATATATTTTATCATATATCGCCGTAAATGTAAACGATTTTTTTAAATATCCTTTATATATTTGCGTTTTGAATTGCATAGGCAGGTTATAAACGCTTTATCGAGCTCGCTTAACTTATAACTTTTGTTATAAATCAAAACGTCGCGATAAACTCTATCGTTGCCTACGCATTCGCTTTGAAACAAATCGTATTTATCCAAAAGCTCGCGCGGGACGGGCGAAACCCACATGAACGCGTCTTCGTTATGCGAAAGAATTTCGAACTGGCTTGCTCTGTCGAATAAGAATATACGTTTATTTGTTTCGTCGGTAACTTCGGATTTTCGTATTTCCGCTATCGGAAAAGACGGAACGTACGGGTCCGCATGAGCAATTTCCGTATGGCTTTTTAAATCGCCGTAAGTTATTTTTTCAAGCGAAGCAAGCGAGCTTTCCTTAGAAGCGATAAGCTGATATCTGAATTCAGCGACAAGCTCGTAATTCAAACCGCGATTATCGAAATCTTCTTTAAAATATTTATCGTATTCCGAAGCGTAACGAACTATCCCCAATCCGTAACCGTTTTCGGTAACGTTGGTTATGGTACGAAGCGAATTCGTTTCTTTATAATAAATTTCGCAAGCGCTCTCTTTCGAAAGCTCTTTCGAAAAATCGGAAAAAGCATGCGAAATATAGCTCGCACGCGGGACGCTTACGGAAAAACTGCTTTTTTTCTGCGCTCCGCTCTTAAAAATCGCCTCGACCTCATTTATTTGCTTTAATATTTTGTTGCCGTAACTTATAAAGCGTTCGCCGTCCGGCGTTAAAAGCATGCCTTTTGCTTTTCGCTCAAAAATAGTTATACCCATTTCGGCTTCGAGCTCTTTTATAGCTCTGGATAAATTAGGTTGAGCAATAAAAAGCTTTTTCGACGCGGCGTTTATAGAGCCGGCTTTCGCTACTTCGACTGCAAATCTTAAATAAACTATATTCATCGAGATACTCCGTTTTTTAATATCAAAGCGATTAAAACGTAACCGCATACTTATTATACCAAAAGCGCGAAAAAAATTCAATAAATTTAGCGGCAATTGAAAAAACGGCAACAATTTAAAAATTGTCACCGCTTTCGTTTTTTAATTTCTTATATCGTTTCTTTCAAAAAATTTACAAAAACTCATTGTTTAACGACGAAACACGTTTTTATGCCGTAATATAAAAACGCTTCTATATGAGCTTTTTCAATTCGTTCGCCGCATACCAAAATAGGAACGGCCGGAGGACAAGCTACGTTCGTTGCGGCAAGAATTCTACCCTCACACTTAGACACGGGAAGTATCTCGCGCTCGGAAAGCATTGCCCCGCGCACGGACAAAACTTTTTCACCCTTAATAATTTCCGGTGCCGAAACGAGAATTTCTCGTTTCCTAGGTAACGAACACAGTGCCTTTTCAAACAACCGTAAGCCGCGTTTTCTTACTTCGGGCGTAAACATCGCGACTAAAAAATCGGAATCCGCAAACTCGCAAACGA
Organism: uncultured Acidiphilium sp.; assembly: GCA_964573495.1. Classification (GTDB taxonomy): domain Bacteria; phylum Bacillota; class Clostridia; order Christensenellales; family Borkfalkiaceae; genus HGM11416. The sequence goes on from CAZNKA010000043.1 coordinate 9,412, forward strand.
TATTTTTTTGCGCGAGATAAGCGCTTATTTCTTCGCCGCTATAACCGTACGGTTTACATTTTAGCGTAATTTTTAAAGGCTCGTTTCCGATTAGGCAAAAGCCATAATTCGATAAACGCCCTTTCAACTTTTCGACGTCTTCCGCGAAGTCTGCTATTTTTTCTCGATATCCACGGGAAAGTTGCCCGTTTATTTCGTCGAGCGAAGCAAGCGTTAAATACGAAGGGCTGGTCGAGCCGAACAACGCAAGAGCATCTTTAGCATTGAGCTTACATACGGAATCTGCGTTTTTTGCGATTTGCAAATACGCACCGCCTGTTAAAACAGGTAAAGTTTTATGAGCGGACG
>CAZNKA010000044.1:0-2572 GCA_964573495.1 uncultured Acidiphilium sp.
AGATATTGAAAATCCCGTCGAACCCGTAGTGAGTTATAAAGAAAAGTATGACGAAAACGGATTTCTCGGTAGAACAATCGACTTAATCAATGCAAAAAAATTAAGCACCGTTTCGGGCGGTAAACGTGTTTTTACCAATGATTTATATACTAACGACTTATACAAAGAAATAATCGGCGAGCAATATTCCGAAGTTCGCACGTATGATAATTTAGCGGCTATGTTAGAAAACTATAGCGCCTCTTTCGAATCAAAAGTGTCCGGCAACGTAACAGGAATTAAATTTTTGCCGAAAATGTCTGCAACGATATCAGGCGACGCGTCTTTTGAGAGAAAGAAAAAAAGCGAAACAAAGCAGTATGCTTACAATTATTCTTATTTAATGAACGCTTATCGTTTAGATATCGACGGATATAGAGATTACGAATATTTGCGCAGTATCGTATCGGATGATCTTGTAAATGACGTAAAAAAGGTCGGCTCGGGTGCTTTAAGTGCGGAAAATTTTGTTAAAATGTGGGGAACTCACGTAATAATGTCGGGTATATTTGGCGAAAAAGTAAACGTCAATTATAATGCGGTTTCCACAAACGTAACAAATGAAGAAGAGTGGCGCGCAGGTTTAACATCCGACCTTAGCGTTGGTTTCTTAAAGACCGGCCTTTCCGAAGAACAAAAAATTAGAGCCAGCAAGATTACTTCGGGAACTACCGCGACTTCCGTTACAAGCTTAAAAATCGATGCGCAATCGCGCAAGCCTTTTTCGATTACCAACATGAGCGAGCTTGCAGATGCATATAGCCAATGGATAAAACGTAGTAGCACCGACGATTTTACTACTTTAGTGGAATTTACAGACGATAGTTTATATTGTGTTTGGTACCTCGTACAGAGCGAAGACGAAGACGTTGAAAACGGTATAAATGTTCTCGACGCTTACATGTACGAAACTTGCTCTGAATTTTATGCCGAAAATATCGGAAAGATTAACGCGCTTATGACCAACGACGACGTAGAGTTTAACTCTAAAACGGGTGAATTGTCAATCGATTTAACGTCATATCAGCAAAGCAACGGTATTTCTACGTTTAACGGGGGGAATTCGTTTAGAAATAACGTTTATTCAATCACCCCTTATTATCAAGGTAATCCCATTAAATCTATTGTGATAAACGGGGCTTATTACACGCGGAATACAAAAGGGCAAGTTATAAAAACGATGGTTAAACCTTTCTCGCTTAAATTCGATAAAGACTGGGATACGGATATTAATATCACGCTTAATAACGTCGGCGTCGAGTTGAAAGGCGAAAACGGATTTTTAGATATTTCAGAAGTTAGCAAAAACGTAGCCGTTAACTTAACTTATAACGGAGTTAACGAAATTGTCGCTCAAGACGGCGAATCTCCTGCGGCATTATCCGTTAAAGCATTGAATATAACCTCTTCGGATTCTTCTTCGTCGTTAACGTTGCGCGGCGGTCAGTCTTATTGGAGCGGTAAAAAAGGCGGCGATGGTTTAATTGCCGAAAACATAACAATAAATACCAGTGGAGAAGTTTATGTCTATGGAGGCAAAGGCGGTGCCGGCAGTGACGGATCTTCCGGTACTAAAGGTCATAATGGCTCGGATGCCAAAGATGGGAGTGATACGGACCGCAACGAATCGAAAAGAGTGGGTAAGGCAGGTACGAACGGAACCCGTGGTAAAGACGGCGCTGTTGGTGGTTTTGCAGTAAATTGTAAAACTTTAACGGTAGTTTCGGGATCATGTCGTTTTGTCGGTGGTACAGGCGGTACAGGCGGCGCAGGCGGTACAGGCGGTTACGGCGGTGACGGCGGCGGTGGTGTCTTTTATGCCTTTTATTATAAATGGGGCGGCAACGGCGGTCGCGGCGGCAACGGCGGCGATGGCGGCGATGGCGGCAAAGGTGGTTTGGCTGTAAATATTGCAAATGTCGAAAAAGGCGGCATAGTAATCCATGACGGTGTCGTTGTTTTACAAAACGGTCAATCCGGAAATGGCGGTCGCGGCGGCACAGGCGGCAAAGGCGGCACAGGCGGAAGCGATGCACATGTTGCCTGTGATTATGCGGCGCGTGGCGGCGCCGGCGGTACCGGCGGTAAGGGCGGCGATGTCCCACAAATTGTGTCGACCGATGTATATTCGGAATATGTTAGAGGCAATGTAGTTTATGACGTAGTTAAAAACAATGCCGTTGTCGGAAAAGGTGGATCCGGCGGAGCAGGTGGCGACGGCGGATGGGGAAAAGGATCCGGAACAGAAGATGGTCCGGACGGTTCTTCCGGTAGTAAAGGTGAAGACGGGATTTTTCTTGGTTAAATTATGACATAAGTGATAAAAATTAACTGTGCAGTTACATATTAAATATTAAAAAAATAATTAAAAAGGAGGATTTTTACAAAGTAGAAAAAAGCTTGACAAAAAAATTGTAAGAATAAAAAGTTGTAAGAAGTAATAAAAAGCCGCGGGCGTTAAAAACACCTTCGGCTTTTTTATGCGAATTTTCGTTACATAAAACTAAGCTATAAACAATAATTTAAAGTATAG
>CAZNKA010000044.1:2672-9209 GCA_964573495.1 uncultured Acidiphilium sp.
AAACTGAAAAACGCGTAGGCTCAAAAAAACCGACGCGTTTTTTTAATAGCGCGGGTTTTTATTGACATTTCGGTTCGTTTAGTGTTAATATATAAGGGATAATATATATTAAGGTGCGCCCGCGCGCGCGACGTCTGCGTTTTTTGTAAGCGGTGCGGGGCAAAGAAAAAAATGGAAAAAAGAAAACTTACTTATTATCTTGAAAATTCGGGCGATTTCAGCGCATTCGAAAAAGGCGTAGCCTCGATTAAAGGCGTTGTTTTTGCGTGCGTGGATAAAAACGCTTGCGTGTTGAGTTACGAAATCGACGAATGGGCAAGCGACTACGACGTTTTTAGCGAAGTTATGCGTTTAGCCGACGAAGCAGGGTGCGTTATCGACTTCGAAAAAACCGATAAAGCCGCGGAACAAGCTTCGAATATGCAAAATGCCGCCGACGAAAGCTTAAAAAACGCCGAAAACGGCGAAAATGCCGACGATAATTCTGTCGGCGAAAATTCCGAAATCGTCAAAAATTCCGAAGCGGATTATGGCTTAGAAGAAAATGACGAAACCGATTATGACGACGATAAAAAATCGACGGTAAAAAAGCACAAACGTTCGGTGCCCGAATTCGTTCAAAGCGCAATATGTTTGGGCGTAGGGCTGATATGCTTGATTTTGGGGCATTTTTTAAGCGGGAATAGTGCAAAAACGATTATGTTTGCCTTGGCGTTCGCTCTTTCGGGCTACGAACTTATTTATTCGGTTGCGTGCGACGTTGCGGCTAAGCGCATATTAACTCCTAAGCTCATAGCTCTTTGCGGTGTGGTTGCCGCGTTGTTTTTGGGGTATGCCGAGCAATCGGTGGCGGCTACGCTTATGATAGCCGCGCTCGATTTAGCCTATTCGGGCGTTAAAAAGCTCGTGCTTAAAAACACGCCCGTAAGCGACGCGAACGAGACAGTAGGCGTTATATTGCAAGACGGCGGCAAAAATCGCGAAAAAGAAATGCCGCTTCATTCTATAAAAGCCGAAAGCGTTTTGCACTATTCCAAAGGCGAAAAGTGCCGATTCGAGGCGGTTTTGGTAAGTCCGTTTTCCACGGTTTTACGCACTGACGGAGCGAAATCCGCCGAAATCGAAATAAAAAAAGGCGACGAAGTTAAAAAAGGCGACGTGTTTTTGTCGTCGTCGCAAGTCGAAGTTAAAAAAGGTTATCGCGACGAGCTTAACGAGTTCGAAAACGAATTGCTTTCACGCGTGCTCGAAAAATCTCACGTAAGCGAAAAGTTTGAAAATAAACGAGTTGTCATTTGCGCTTCTATTTTGGGCGTACTGCTTTTAATAGCTTTTATTCCGCCTGTTTTTTACGGCTCGTATTTAAGCGGACTTTACCGCTGGGGATATTTTTCGGTAATAGCTTCGGTTTTGTTATACGGCGCGTGCTTAACGTTCTCTAACGTCGCTGAAATATCCGCGCTGGCGTGCGGGTTTAAAAGCGGAATTATGCCTTTCGGCGTGAATTTGTGCCTAAACGCGGCTGATTGTAAAACGGTGTCGTTGGATAAAGAAAGCGCGTTGGACGATCAAAACGGAACTCTTAAAGCGGATTGTGCGGGCGCCGTTCGCGAACTTAAAGATTACGGAAAAAAAATCGCGCTCTTAACGCTTTTAGAAGACGAAAAAGCCGCCGAACTTTGTAAAGAACTTAAAATCCACGAATATTATTCTTTTAATTCGGAGCAAGAAAAGCAAGAAAAAATCAAACTTCTTGCCGCCGAAAACGTGCAGTGCGTTTCGTGTTTTGCCGAAGCCGACTGCGTAACGGAGTTTTCTGCCGAAAAAACTTATAAAAAAGGTGCGGCTATGATTCCTAACGGCGAAATAGCTTTCGTTCCGTACGCGTATAGGTTGGCTGCCCGCGCTAAAAAAGCCAAAAAGGCAAGTTTTATTTTAAGCGCGATTGCAAAACTCGCGCTTTTAACTCTTTCGGCTTTCGGATTGGCTTCGCTTTGGTGGGTTGCCCTTGCCGATACCGTCGTTTGCTTAATCTGTTTGGCAATTTGCTTTGCCGTCGGCAGAGAAGTATACTAAGTCGGCAGAAAAATATATTAATTTTCGCGTAAAAACCTAAACGGTGAACTTTATGTATCAAATAATTAAAAGAAAAGAACTTATAAAAACCGCGATAAGCATAACGATAAAAGCTCCTTTGGTCGCGCGGCATGCGCAGGCGGGGCAGTTCGTTATAATTCGTCCGCAAGAAAACAGCGAGCGTATTCCGCTTACGATTTCCGATTACGACCGCGCGGCTCAAACGATAACGGTAGTTTTTCAGCCCGTAGGCGAAACGACCGCCGAACTTGCCGCCATAAAAGAAGGCGATTTCGTGCACGACGTGTGCGGTCCTTTAGGCACTGCTACCAAAACGGACGGCGTTAAAAGCGCGGTTGTTATAGGCGGCGGGGTCGGTTCGGCGATAGCTCTGCCGGTTGCTAAGGCGTTTAAGCAAAGCGGCGCGCGCGTAACTGCGATAATAGGCTTTAAAAGCGCAGATTTCGTTATTTTAAAAGACGAATTTTCAGCCGTTTGCGATAAACTCGTTTTGGTTACGGACGACGGTTCCGTCGGAAGCAAAGGTTTCGTAACTTCTCCGCTCGAAGAAATGCTGAAAAACGGCGATATTCCCGAAGAAGTTATGGCTGTGGGCCCCGTTATTATGATGAAAAACGTTTGCGCCGTAACTAAACCTTACGGCGTTAAAACCATCGTCAGTATGAACCCGATTATGATAGACGGTACCGGAATGTGCGGCGGTTGCAGGGTTAACGTAGGCGGAAAAATTAAATTCGCGTGCGTAGACGGCCCCGATTTCGACGGGCATCAAGTGGATTTCGATTCGTTAATCGCGCGAAACGCTCAGTATAAAACGTTCGAGCAAAAGCGCCGCGGCGAAGATTGCAATCTGTTTAAAAAAGCATAAAAAGCCTTTAAAAAGCAGCATTTTTCGAATTTTAAAAATCGTCGGTTTTAAGGAAAGGATAGTAAAAAAAATGAATAACGTATTTAACGGCGAGCGCGCTCGAATGCCGCTCGTCGCCGCGGATAAACGCGCTAAAAATTTTGAAGAAGTAGTTGTCGGGTATACCGAAGAGCAAGCCGTGGCGGAGGCTAAACGTTGCCTAAACTGCAAAAAACCCGCATGCATGGGCGGGTGCCCTGTGGGGGTTGCTATTCCCGAGTTTATCGCGTGCGTGGCTAACGGCGAGTTCGAAAAAGCTTATTCGGTTATTGCTAAAACCAATTCGTTGCCCGCGGTTACGGGGCGCGTTTGCCCTCAAGAAAATCAGTGCGAAGGCGCTTGCGTTCGCGGAATTAAGGGTGAACCCGTCGCGATAGGCAATTTGGAGCGTTTCGTGGCGGATTATCACGCTAAAAACGCTAAATCTTTTGGCGAAATATCGTGCGCGCGCGAAAAATGCGAAACGTCTGCCGTTTTCAAAAAAGCGCGGGTTGCCGTTATAGGTTCGGGACCGGCGGGACTGTCGGCAGCGGGCGAGCTTGTAACTTTGGGCTATGAAGTTACCGTGTTCGAAGCGCTTCATAAAGCGGGCGGTGTATTGACTTACGGAATTCCGCAGTTTAGGTTGCCCAAAAGCGTGGTCGACGGCGAAATCGAAGGTTTAAAACGGCGCGGCGTCGAATTCGTTTGTAATGCCGTTGCCGGTAAATCGTTTAGAATAGAGGAAATTATGGCGGAAGGTTATAAAGCCGTTTTTATAGCCAGCGGCGCGGGGTTGCCTCGATTTATGGGGATCGACGGCGAAGAATTGGCAGGCGTGTTTTCCGCAAACGAATTTTTAACCAGAATTAACCTTATGAAGGCTTACGAACAAAACGCAAAAACCCCCATAAAACGCGGGAAAAACGTTATAGTCGTCGGCGGGGGCAACGTCGCGATGGACGCCGCTCGTTCTGCGCTTAGACTGGGCGCGAACGTTTCGGTCGTTTATCGTCGCACCGAAAACGAATTACCCGCGCGAAAAGAAGAAGTTTTGCATGCTAAGCAAGAAGGCGTTAAATTTTTGTTTTTAACCAATCCCGTGCAAATTTTAGGCGCAAACGGCGCCGTTTGCGGGGTTAAACTTCAAAAAATGGAACTCGGCGAGCCCGACGCTTCCGGCAGAAGAAGCCCGGTTGCGGTCGTCGGCAGCGAATATTCGATCGACACCGACGTAGTTATAATGGCGCTGGGAACTTCGCCCAATCCCATTATTCGCGGCAGTATGCCGGAACTCGTTACCGACCGCCGCGGTTGCATTGTCGTAGACGAAAATTTGCAGACGTCTGTTAAAGGCGTATTTGCCGGGGGCGATGCCGTAAGCGGAGCCGCTACCGTTATTTTGGCAATGGGCGCGGGGCGCAAAGCGGCAAAAAGCATTGACGAATATCTTTCGTCTTTGAGTTAAAATTTAGTTTCGATTAGCGTTTACAAGCGAAAAAATCAGAGATGAAAATAATGCGAATTAGCCGTTAATCGACCTATAGCGGCACTTTTTTAAATTAAAAACAGAAAAACGGGTATCTAAGTATAACCTTAAGGAGAACGGTAATGATTAAAAAACAAGCTTTCGGCGTTACTGCGGACGGGCAAGCCGTAACGGAATATATTCTGGATAACGGCGACGTGCGCGCGCACGTTTTAGACTACGGTTGCGTTATCAAAAACTTATTCGTAAAAGATAAAAACGGAGATTTTCGCGACGTGGTTTTGGGTTACGACGACCTTTCTTCTTACGAAAATAACGGCGGATATTTGGGAGCGTTCGTCGGCAGGGTGGCAAATCGCGTGGCAGGCGGCAAGTTTTCGTTGGATAATAAAAGCTATTCGCTTTATTTGAACGACGGGAAAAACAGTTTGCACGGCGGAAAAATCGGCTTCGATAAGAAGATTTTTTCAAGCCGCGTCGACGGCGAGCGTTTGCGTTTTACATATTTAAGCGCGGACGGAGAAGAAGGGTACCCGGGTAATTTAAAGGTCGAAGTTTGTTATTATCTCGATAAAAAAGGCATCAATTTGTGCTATAAAGCCGAAAGCGACGCCGCAACGCCCGTAAGTTTTACCAATCACTCGTATTTCAATTTGTCTCGCGAAAACACGATTTTAAATCATATTCTCACTATTAATTCGGATAACGTTACGCCCGTCGATAAAGATTTAATTCCGACCGGAGAGCGTTTGTTCGTCGAGGGTACGCCTTTCGATTTCAGAAATGGCAGAAAAATAGGCGAATATATAAATTCTCCGCATAAGCAGATAACTTTCGGCGGGGGATATGATCATAATTTCGAGCTTAAAAACTACGGCAAATTCGAAAAAGTGGCAAGTGTTTACGCCGAAGATACGGGCATCGAAATGTCCGTTTTTACGGATAATTTCGGAATGCAGGTTTATACCGGCAACTTTTTAAACGGAACCGTCGGCAAGGGCGGAAGAATTCACGAAAAACGCTCCGCTTTGTGCTTAGAAACGCAAAATTTCCCTAACGCGGTAAATCAACCGAGCTTTCCTTCGGCAATTTTGCGCCCGGGCGAACGCTTCGAAAAGCGAACGGCTTACTGTTTTTCGGTTAAAAAACAATAAAAAATCGAATAAAACGCTGCAAAATGTTTAATGCGCTGATAAAAAGCATAAAAGAAAAATTTAATAATCTTAACAATCCCGATAATCGCGCCGAAATAGGGCGCGTAGCCGAAGATATTTTATTTCCGTTGGATTTAACTTGCAACGTTTGCGGGCGCGAAATATTCACGGGCAAATTTTTTTGTTCCGATTGCGAAAACGACTTGCCGCATTTAAACGAAGGCTTCGTTTGCTCGCATTGCGGCAGAAAAACTCCTTACGAAGCCGAGCGTTGCGATTCGTGTTCGGGACGAAATACTTACTTCGATAAAGCCGTTAGTTTGTTCGATTACGAAGCACCTATAAATAAACTTATAACCGACTTGAAATACGAAGGCAAACGCTATATTTCACGCATTTTTGCCGAAGATTTGTGTAACGCCTATATAAAAAGTTTTTTAAATTGCGATTTTGCTTTGTTCGTTCCCATGACTGGCGAGCGCGAAAAACTGCGCGGCTATAACCAAGCCGAGCTTATCGCCGAAGAATTTTCGCGTTTTTCGGGCGTGCCTGTCGAATACGATATTATTTATAAGCGGCGCGAAACGGATAGGCAGGCAACGCTTTCGTTTTCGGAGCGGCAAAAAAATCTAAGCGGCAGTTTCGGCGTTAAAAATCGAAAAAAACTGGCGGGCAAACGCGTACTTTTAATCGACGACGTTATGACAACCGGCGCTACTGCGGAAAGCGTATGTTTTTTGCTTAAAAAATACGGCACTTCGTTCGTGGCGGTGCTTACGCTCGCTTCCGTTCAAAAAAGAAAATATTAAATTTAAAGTCGCAAAAACGATATAAACGATAATAACGAAGAAAATGATAAAAACGATAAAAACGAGCCTTGAAAAAGAACTCGTTTTTACTATAAAAAACCG
>CAZNKA010000045.1:0-9188 GCA_964573495.1 uncultured Acidiphilium sp.
CATAGGAACTTCGACCAGCCCGGTGTTTACGATTTTTCCGCCTAAAGCGAATACCTTTGTGCCCTTGCTCTTTTCGGTACCCATAGAGGAGAACCATTCCGCGCCGTTCCTTATAATCGCGGGAACGTTTGCGTACGTTTCTACGTTATTTAATATGGTAGGTTTGCCGAACAAACCTTTAACCGCGGGGAACGGAGGACGGGGACGCGGCTCGCCGCGCTTGCCCTCGATAGACGTCATGAGCGCGGTTTCTTCGCCGCAAACGAACGCGCCCGCGCCTAAGCGGATTTCCAAATCGAAATCGAAATTCGTTCCGAAAATATTTTTGCCGAGCATTCCGTGTTCCCTTGCGGAATCGATTGCCTTTTGCAGCCTTTGAACCGCTATGGGATATTCCGCTCTTATGTAAACGTAACCTTGATTGCTGCCTATCGCGTAAGCGGCTATAGCCATCGCTTCGACCACTACGTGCGGATCGCCTTCCAAAACGGACCTATCCATGAACGCGCCGGGGTCGCCCTCGTCGGCGTTGCAGCATACGTATTTAATATCGCCCTTCGAAGCGCGCGCGAACGACCACTTTCTGCCGGTGGGGAAGCCTGCGCCGCCTCTGCCGCGAAGCCCGCTTTTTAATATAAGGTCTATAACCTCGTCGGGCGTCATTTCGGTTAAAACTTTATGCAGCGCGACGTAACCGTCGTGCTCTATATATTCTTCGATGCATTCGGGGTTGATTTTTCCGCAGTTATGCAAAGCCACGCGGCGTTGCTTTTTCATAAACTCGGTTTTTTCGAGTTCGCGAACTTCTCTGCCGTCCGTTTCTACGTGGAGCAAACGCTCTACGGGCGTTTTGCCTATAATGTGGCTTTCGACTATTTCTTTAACGTCCGCCACCGATACGGAATGATAGAACGTTCCTTCGGGATAGATGACCATAATAGGACCTTTCGCGCAAAGACCGAAACACCCCGTCATAACCACTTTAACTTCTTTATCAAGCCCTTTTGCCGCGATTTCTTCGTTTAAGGCTTTTATTATATCCATCGATTTGTTCGACGTACAACCCGTACCGCCGCAAACCAAAATATGCGTGCCCATATTGCTTTCGGCGCGGCGTTTTTGCTTAATTTCGTTTAATTTTTCAATCGTGCTCATTATTAATCTCTCCTTATATATGCGAGTGCAAGCTCGAGCGAAAACGCTTATGCGTTATACCCCGCGAGTATGCCCGCAACGTCTTTTGCGGTGATTTTGCCGTAAACCTCGTCGTTAATAGTCATAACGGGGGCTAATCCGCAGCAACCTATGCAACGAGTAGCGTCCAACGAAAAACGCTTATCCGCCGTAACGCCGCCGTTATCGATGCCTAAAAGCTTGACAAGTTCGTTGAACACGTCGCCCGAACCTTTTACGTAGCAAGCGGTTCCCAAACAAACCGCGACCTTGTATTTTCCTTTGGGAGACAGAGCAAACTGCGCGTAAAACGTGGCTATGCCGTATACTTCGGCAAGCGATACGCCCATTTCTTCGGCGATAATCTCTTGCACTTCTTTGGGCAGATAGCCGTATATGTCTTGCGCTTTTTGCATGGCGGGCATAAGTCCGCCGGGCATGCTTTTCAGCTCGGCAAGAACCGCGCGGAGCTTTTGTTCTTGCTCCTTAGTCCCGTCAAAGGGAATGTTGCTGATTTTTTTCATTTTTTCCTCCGAATAGCTTATCTTTCGGCTTGCGAATTTTCGCCCGCCGAGCATTTTCTTTTTAGCGACAGTTTTGCCGCTTGCTTATATCGATAAAAATATATCGATATATGCCTTTGTATATAATATCATAACGAGCTATCCTTCGTCAAGCGATTTTTGTAAAGTTTTAAAGCTTTTTCAGGCTTTTTTACTCGGAGTTTTTACATCTTCGTCTATTTTTCGGTTTCGACTTTTACCCGCTTTTTTAAGGCGCGCGCCAAACGCTTGATTATTTTCGAAAAAACTTGTATAATGCTAGTCGTATAAAAATTTTATTGCAAATCAAAACTCTATCGGCGCAAAAATTATCCGCGAGATTATCCGCGAAATAATTTTCCGCGCGAAAAGGCGTAAAATGGCAAAAACCAAAAAACAATTCACTCGCAATTTTTGCATAGTGGCACACATAGACCACGGCAAATCTACTTTGGCGGACAGGCTTATAGAAATGACCGGGCAAGTCAGCAAGCGCGATATGGAAAATCAAATTCTCGATTCGATGGACTTAGAGCGCGAACGCGGCATAACCATTAAATTAACGCCCGTTACCATGTATTACGAAGCCAAAGACGGCAACGAATATAAGCTTAATCTTATAGACACGCCGGGGCACGTAGACTTTTCTTACGAAGTTTCGCGCTCGCTGGCGGCTTGCGAAGGCGCGATTTTGATAGTGGATTCTACCCAAGGCGTAGAAGCGCAAACGCTCGCGAATTGCTATTTGGCGCTCGATAACAATTTGGAAATTCTTCCCGTAATAAACAAAATCGATTTAGCGAGCGCGCGTCCGGACGAGGTTGCCGCCGAAATAGAAGAAGTTATCGGGTTAGACGCCTCCGAAGCCCCGCGCATTTCCGCTAAAAACGGAATTAACATAGAAGAAGTTTTGGAAGGCGTAATTAAAAACATTCCCGCCCCCGAAGGCGACGACGACGCACCTTTAAAAGCGCTTATTTTCGATTCGTATTACGATAATTTTAAAGGCGTTATTTGCTTTATTCGCGTTAAAGACGGCAAACTTAAGGTCGGCGATAAAATTCGCACTTATATTTCGGATAAACAATTCGAAGTGACCGAAGTAGGAACGTTCAACCCTCAACTCACCCCTAAAGAATGCCTTTATTCGGGAGACGTAGGCTACGTTGCCGCCAGCATAAAAAGCGTTGAGGACACCAACGTGGGCGATACCATAACTTTGGTAAACAACCCCGCGCAGGAGCCTTTGCCCGGCTATAAAAAAGCTTTGCCCGTAGTGTTTTCGGGCGTTTATCCGCTAGACGGCTCTAAATTCGGCGACCTGAAAGAGGCGCTTTTAAAACTTAAACTCAACGATGCGGCTCTTTCGTTCGAACCGGATAACTCTATGGCGTTGGGATTCGGCTTCCGTTGCGGCTTTTTGGGGTTATTGCATATGGAAATAATTCAGCAACGATTAGAGCGCGAGTTCGATTTGGATATCATAACCACCACGCCCGGCGTTTCTTATAAAGTTTTTAAAACGGGCGGCGAAATGGTTTTGGTCAATAATCCGTCCAAACTTCCAGATCCTTCCGAAATAGAACACATCGAAGAACCCGTGATTAAGGCGAGCATCTATTCCCCGCCCGATTATATCGGTGCGATTATGGAGCTTTGCAAGGAAAAACGCGGCGAAATGATTACCATGGATTATATCGATTCGCGCAGAGTTTGCCTTTTGTATCGCTTGCCTCTCAACGAAATAATCTTCGACTTTTTCGACGGATTGAAGTCGCGCACGCGCGGTTACGCATCGCTCGATTACGAGCTGGACGGATATCAGACGAGCGAGCTGGTTAAGCTCGATATGTATTTAAACGGCGATATTTGCGACGCGCTTTCGATTATAGTTCATAAAGAAAAGGCTTACGCCCGCGGCAGAGCGATTGCCGAAAAATTAAAAGACGTTATCCCCCGCCAGATGTTCGAAATCCCCATTCAGGCGGCTGTGGGAGGAAAAATCATCGCGCGCGAAACGGTTAAAGCGCTTAGAAAAGACGTTTTGGCAAAATGCTACGGCGGCGATATTACCCGCAAGAAAAAACTTTTGGAAAAACAAAAAGAAGGCAAGAAAAAAATGCGCCAGTTAGGTTCGGTTGAAATTCCGTCCGAGGCGTTTATGTCTATTTTAAAAATAGATTCTTAACCGATAATTTTGCGATATATTTACTATGCCTTTTACGCAAAAACTATCGATAATCGACCTATAGGCGGGCTTTTCTGATTTTTTTAAATCGGTTTTCAATCTCGCCGCAAAACCTTTTAGGAGGAAAAAACATGGCGGGAATTTACGTTCACGTACCCTTTTGCAAACAAAAATGCACGTATTGCGACTTTGCGTCTTACCCAAAAGAAATAGACAAAGCGGAAGCGTATTTCGCCTGCCTTTTAAAAGAGATTTCGTCACGCGGGCAAGAACTTAAAAGCAAGAATTTTAACACCGTTTATTTCGGAGGCGGCACCCCCTCTTACGTAAGCGCGGGGTATATTCTAGCCGTTATGAAAAAGCTTAACGAGCGTTTTAATATAGATAAAAACGCCGAAATCACGTTGGAACTTAATCCCGGCACTCTCGACGAGCAAAAAGTCGCGATATATAAACAAGCGGGGGTAAACCGCTATAGCATAGGTTTGCAATCGGCTTACGATAAAAGGCTTTTATCGCTAAATCGCATACACACCGCGGCAGATTTCAGGCACGCTTGCTCGCTTTTAAAAGGCGAAAACTTCAGCGCGGACGTTATGATAGGTTTAGAAAACCAAAAAACCGACGAGGTAAAGGACACTATCGATTTAGCCTTGGAGTGCGGCGCCAAACATATCTCCGTTTATGCGCTTAAACCCGAAGAAGGAACGCCTATGTTCGGCAAATATTTGAACGGCGATCTTCCGAGCGAAGACGAAACCGCCGACTTATACGATTTCGCGCGCGAATACCTAAAAAGCAACGGGTTTATTCGCTACGAAGTTTCCAACTTCGCCCTACCCGATTATTATTCCCGCCACAATCTTAATTATTGGAAACGCGGCGAATATATAGGCTTAGGCGTTGCCGCGTCTTCTTGCATAAACAACCGCCGCTTTACCAATACCGAAAGCATAGACGAGTATATCCATTGCCTTTTGCACGATAAATACGCGGAGATTTTTTCTGAACAAATCGAAGGCGACGAAATAATTTCGGAATATATTATGCTTGCCTTACGCACGGCGGACGGAATTAACCTTGCCGATTATATGAAAAACTTCGGCAGCGATTTTAAAGAAGATTTTAAATTCGAGCTCAACAAACAAAGCAAATTTTTAGATATTTCCGATACTTGCGTAAAAATAAAAGACGAATATTTATTCGTCCAAAATTCCATAATAATCAACTTTTTAAAGTAATTTTTATTTAGCAACGTTAAAGTACCGCACGCGCTTTAGCGGCACAAAAACAAAAACTAAACCCGCCAAAATAGCCGTTAATCGACCTATTGGCGGGTTTTTATATAATTTGCGCAAGCAATGAGAACTAAAACTTGCCGACACACACCTCGTCGTCTTGAGCATAGCCGAAAGACCTAGGCGCGTTGTTAAATAATAGCGCAAACAATGCAAACAAAGGCTTCGCCCCGAATTATCTTTTGACTATTTGACCGTCTTTAATATAATAATTTTTATTCGACTGCGAAACTTTATAACTTATGGATTCACAACCGGAAAACGCGCCTTCGCCGATAAATTGGAGATGAGTGGGAATGTAAAAATATCTTAATGCGGTGCAATAGGCAAACGCACCGTTTCCGATACTGTTAACTTTTTCGGGGAGTTCTATGCTTTCGATTTTAACACAGCCCCAAAACGCATAATTACCGATTGACCTTAACGACTTGGGAAAATCTACCCCGCTTAACGCAACGTCGCCGAAAAAGGCACTTTCGCCTATTTCTTGCAAGCCGTTACCCTTATAAAAATAAGCGGTGGTCAAATTTTCACACTTAGCGAAGGCATTTTTGCCTATCGATTTAACGTTAAGCGGAAAATACACTTCTTTTATCGCAGCGCCGTAAAAACCGTTTTCGGCAACCACGATGGGCAAATTGCCGTGAATTCCGTCGTCGTAAGCTTTGGGAATACGCACTTCGTCGGGCAAATCGTTAACGTTTTTTGCGCTTATTGCGTAATACGCATCAGTTGCAACTTCGCCTACTCCGTCGTCGCTCGAACCGTCGTCGCTTAAAGCGGAATCGGAATCGACGACGCGATATTCGAATTTAAAATAGGAATCGTCCGTCGCGTTATATTCTTTGGCACCGAACGAACACGCCGCGAACGAAAATGCCGTTATAAGCGCAAGTGCGGCAACCGCCGATTTTAAAATTAATTTTTTCATAGTCTGTAGCTCCTTTACGGCTTATTTACCCCCGCCGGACAGCGTTTTGCGAAGCGAAAGCAGCCGATTGCGCAAAGCGTATACGCCCGCACATTCTACATAATTTATTATACTTATTTATATCTACTTTGTCAATATAATTTTATATAAGATTTCTAAAATTTTTTATGCGATGAAACGTCGAATAATTAGTATTATGATAACTATCGGCGCCGTTTATCGCCGTGCGGCAAAGAAAAATAATATCGTCTCCTTCGAATTCGAAATCGGCGTATTGAAAGCCGACTTTCGCGCTATCTTCGTCGCGCCCGTCTAACAAATCGCAAACGATCGTCCAATCGTTTAAATTTTCGGAACTCACAAGCGAAAGCAAATTTCGCGCATTAGGAGTTGCCTTATCGTAAATTCTGGTTGCGACGGAATAATATTTTTTAGAAACTTCGTCGTATTTTATCATAAATTTCGACAAGTGCGCCGGGAAATTTATAAGTCTCGAATATTCTAAAGGGGTTTCGGGATTTTTAGCGTTAACCTTGTAAACGAGCGCCTGCCCTTTATCGTTGCCGAAGCGCATTACGTTTACGAGCGAACCGTCCGTATCCATAGTCAACGTGCCTTCAATAGTCATATTATTTTTAGGCAAACCAGCAGTCTGCTCCGAAAAACCGGGATCGAAAGTTCTAGGCTCAGAAAAAGTCCAATTTTCAGGCACCAATAAATCGGCGTTTTCGTCGCAAGACATAACCATTGCGGCGTGCCCGAATTCTTGATTGCCCCAACTGCCCCATTCGAGCGTTTCGTAAATTCTGCCGTTGTATTTTACAATGTTCTGCGGGTTTTTATGCACGCCGTCGCCACGGCTTCCCAACCCGCGAAGAAGTGCAACCGGCGCGCAAAACGTTTTGCCGCCGTCTGACGACTTGCCTATAAGCAAATCGCCGTATTCGGTGCTCACCGCGAGCATATAAAGCTCGCCTTTATGAACGAACAACTTACCCCAAAAACAAGGCATAAGCTCGCTTACGTAGCGCCACGACTTACCGCCGTCGTCCGAACGATAAATAAGCGTTAAATTTTGCAGATAATTACCCGCGAACAAGTCCATCGATGCAAGATAATAGCCGTCCGGGTGTTTTACGAGAGACGGCGAACACAAAAACCTACCCGAAAAAGAGTAAGCGTTATCTTCGGGATGCAAATAATTAACCACCGTGCCCACGGATTTACCGCAACGCGCCAAACGCACCAAACTTTTTATATCTTCCGATTGAACGAAAAATTCGTAAGTTTCGCCTTCTCGCAAATTTTCTATATCGAATTCGCATCGCGAAGTAACGCCCGCTTTAAAAAATTCGGCGTCGCCGCGCTTTTTATAAAAAACATGATATTCTTTTTCGGAATTACCGAGCCACTCGAAATGAATTTTATTTTCGAACGGAACCACGCGCGAAATATAAATATCGCCTACTTCTATAAGCAGCGGCTTATAAGGCGCGTAGCTCCACTTGTCGTATCCTTTCATTTTACTTGCACCTTAAAATTTCGTTTTCGATATAATCGGTTGCGATTTTCATTTGCTTTACGCAATTTTCGGCATAAGGCGTAAAATCTTCGCTCTTTTTGTTTCGCGCGGATACGTTGGTGGGTATTCCGCACAAATTCATATGATATTTTGCGGTAAGCGGATACGTAAGCCCGGATTCGGTGAACCCGAACATTCCTATAATACTCTGAACGATTTCGGCTTTTTCGGGCTGCGTTTGATAATTTTCGCACAGCCACGCATAAAGCTTGGGATGAAAATTCGCCATTATTCCGCAATAACCTTCGGCTCCGTTTCTCATAGAAGAAAGCAGAGTTTGGCAATTTGCGTTAAGAAGTTTAAAATTACTGCCTTTTAAAAGGTCACACCGTTGTTTTATAACGTCGTCGTCGCAACAAGTATCTTTAAAATAATAAAAACGCCCGCTTTTTACGCACCAATCGAGTATTTTCGGCGTTAACAGCCTTTTATACGGATAAGGACATTCATAAAACCCGAGTTTTGCGTTTTCGGGAAGTAACGATATAAGAGCTTCGGCGTTTTTTATAAACACATCGTCGCCTTCGTTATTTCGGTCGAGCCTATTGGTTATTAAAATAAGCGCGTCCGTTCCGGAATTATAAATCGCGTTTAATTCTTCGGCTTGTTTTTCTATCGTATCGGAAACGTGCCCCGAAGAAACGACCGTAAATTTGCGCCCGCCCGATTTTTCGAGCTGCTTGGCTTTTTTATAAACGACTGCGTTTAAAGCAACTCTTTCTTCTTGCGAAAGATAAAATATTTCGCTCGATTGGCACACTGCGAATACACCGGTAAGCCCCGCTTCATAATACCATTCTACGTATTTTTCGGCGATTTTTAAGTCTACGCTTCCGTCCGCGTTATACGGCGTTATCATCGTTACGAAACTTTCCATATTTACCCCTATATTTTACTTTTGTTTTTGATACATCTTTAAATATTACGGCTTTAAAACCCGCCGAGATTTACTTGTGCCGAAGCGTTTAAATCAAGCCCCGCGAAATTTTTGCGACAATATTGAATATAGCCTTCCGCCGCGATCATGGCGGCGTTATCCGTGCATAAAATTTTAGGCGGAATAATTGCTTTTATCCCAGACTTAGCACAATTTTTTTCAAGATTTTCGCGCAAATAGCCGTTTGCCGCGACGCCGCCGCCTATCGTTATCGTTTTATATCCCGAAGATTTTGCGGCTTTAATCGATTTATCTATAAGCACGTCGAGCGCGGCGCGTTGAAAAGAACAAGCAACGTCTTCGCGCTTATAACTTTCGCCTTTTTGCTCGCAGTTATGCACGTAGTTTATAACCGCGGTTTTAAGCCCGCTATACGAAAAATCGTATCCGCCCTTGCCTTTTAGCATTTTAGGCATTTCGACGGTAGGTTCGCCTAAAGACGCAAGCCTTTCGACGTTAGGTCCGCCCGGATAATTAAGTCCTAAAACCCGCGCGACTTTATCGAACGCCTCGCCTACGGCATCGTCCAGCGTAGCG
>CAZNKA010000046.1:0-9032 GCA_964573495.1 uncultured Acidiphilium sp.
AAAACAACAGCTTCCCAAGCTGTGGTTGTGAGTTCGATTCTCATCACCTGCTCCAGAAAAAGTATCCTTAATCGGGATACTTTTTTTATTCACTCTAATTACAATTATATTTACGTCCTTTTTATTTTTTCGGCTACGGCGAAAAGCTTTTTGCGTTGTTCTTCGCCCAGCATAGGGCTTATTGCGGAAACGAATTCGTCTATTTGCTCGTCCGAAAGCGTTCCGTTCTTGCGCGAACGCTTTGCTTCGGATAACACGGCGCATAGCAGTTCGCTTTCGTCGGCACCTCGATATTTAGAAGCTAAATCGTTCAAAGTTTCGAACGCACCCGAGGGAATTTCACCGGAAGTAAAATTAAAACCTTGGGTATCCGCCTTGTTTCCTGCGCCGCTTGCCGCTTGTTTTTTGTTTTTTGCGTAATCGCTGAAATTTTTCATTACATAGCCTGCCGTATATTATTTTTATGCCGAGCATACGATATAATGTTACGAGCTAAAAAAATGAATTATTTAATTTTAATAATAGCCGCGTTTTATTTTTTATCTAAAAACGAAAAAAACGCCGACTTTTTATCCGAATTTAACGCGGAAGACGTTTTGCCGCTTATAAAACTTTTGGGAATAAACGAAAGCGAATTAAGCTCCGTTTTATCCGTACTGCCAGACCTTTTAAGCGGAAATTTCAGTCCCGCCGAGCTTATAAAAAAAGCGGCGCCGCTCGTAATTTCGCTTATGGCAAAAAACAAAAAAGACGATACGACCACCCCTCGCGACAGCACGCCACCCGACGGATTTAAACCCGTAGAATCCTTTATCCCGCCCGAAATTAAAAACGAACTAAGTGCATTTTTCGAATAATTCGAAAACCTGACAAAATTAAAATTTTACATGCAAAAAACGACGCCGACCGAAAAGCAAGCGCCGTTTTTTTTAGTTTTTGTTTATAATACAAGTGAAAAAGCTTGCTTGCAAGGGCTTTTTCACGCCGTATTGCAACGGACGGCTGTTATTTGCATTTTAGCAAATAACAAAAGCGACAGCGACGCAAAAAATTTATTTTTGCAAGCCGTGTAATGTTATTTTATAAATTTGCTTATTTTACAAGCCGTGTAATGTTATTTTATAAATTTGCTTATTTTATAAATCTTTTAGCAAGCAACGAAAGCCCGGACAAAGCCGAAAAAACTCCAGCCAAAATAGAACCGATTGCTAAGCCGAATTCTCCGAATCCGTTATCTACGACAGCTTTAAGCGTTTCATTGGTTACTACCACGAAAGAACTTGTTAAAAAGAAGAACACGGCAGCTACGATAAACGCCGCGAAAGCTACGAATTCGAGATCTAAAATTCCGAAGAATTTTAACACGAGCAAAGCAACGCCGCAAAGCGTTAAAACGTAAGGAAGCAAAGCCATGAATGAAAAACCGAGTGTGTTTTCTTTACCGAAAACGACTTCGGTTCCCGCAATAGAACCGTCTAAAAAGCCGGTCTTACCGGTATAATTAACACTTGCGACGAAAATCATACATATTGCGGCGATGCCGAGAAGTATCGCTAAAAAGTCGATGCCCTGCGATTTGCTGATTTTTGCTTTTTTCTTTGCCATAATTTTTATCTCCTTAAGACATATTTTATACAGTAAATTCGATATCAGTCGGACACCGAAATATACCCTTTTTTAACTAAATACGAAAAAGTTTGTTTTGCACCCAATATCAAAGCGCATAAAACCGAAAGAACGCCTGCCATTATAAGACCGACCCCGAGTTTTTTTTCGGAAAAAACGTTGGTTTGCGACGTTATGTTAACGAACTTCGGCGACCAGAAAAACAAAACGGTTGCCAAAAGAAATAACGCGGTTGCCACAATTTCGATATCGAAATCTTTAAAAGAAGAAAACGCACCGAAAAAGTTAAGAATAACTATAACCAACGCGACGAAAACGAAAAAGAAAGGCAAAAAATTCATAAACGAAAAGCCTAAAACGTTATTATAACCGAACACAATCTGAATTCCGGTGTAAGGAGCATAAGCACTGCCGAGCAATGCGCTGTTGCCAAGCTTAACGCAAGAAACGAAAAGCATGCAAAACGCAATCAGACCGAAAAGCAAAACAGCTCCGTCGGCAATTTCAGAAACAAGCGACTTTATTCCGCCGCTTTTGTTAGAACCAGCCATTTTTTAATCTCCGAATTTTTCTAGTATATATCCGTATTTAACCATTGAAGAGCCGAAACTCGACCGTCGGATAACGCTACGATTATACTTTAAACTTAAAAAAAAAGCAAGGGTTTTTACACCCTTACTTTATTTTTGATTGCTTTACTTAGCTTTTGCACAAGTTTTTGTTTTTTGTATATTTTTCGGCTTTTGTTTTAATTAGGCGCGCCGTTTAAATAATTTATCGCCGCCGAAACGTCGCCGGTCGTTCCGGAAATCACGTTATACCCCTTTTCGCACAAAGCGTCGGTTACGCCGACGTCGTGAATACACACATGGCTTATAGGCCAATAAATTTTTGCGGTGGTAAGCTTTACCGCCTCTTGCGAAAAAGGATCGATATAAGTAGACTGCATTATGCCTTTGCCGTAAGTTTTATATTCGATTTCGTTATCTTTGTTTGTCGACGGGCTTAAAATAACCGTAACCGCGTTATTTCCGCTTTGTTTATCGTAATCCAAAACCGCCCCTATAAGAGCTTCGGACGCCGACGCGGAATTAGCGTCCGCCAAAATAACTATATTTTTAAATCCGTAGTTTTTATACTTGCTTGTAGGCATATTAAAGCGTTGCTCTTTGCCGTTTTTATCGACGGCGAGCTGACAAAGAGCCGAAGTATCCGAATAATCGCACAAATATGAGGCGATTTCGCAAAGGATACTCATAAATCCGCCGCCGTTAGAGCGCAAATCCAAAATAAGTTCGCTTTTGTTTTTTTCTTTAAACTTATCCAAAGCGGCTGCGAATTGCCCCGCTCCGCCCGCTAAGCCGGTACTTAATCCGTTAAACTGAGTTAACTTTATATAAGCGGCGTTTTGCCCCGATATGCTTATATTTTCGCGACGGTTAAGCTCGGTGAGCGCAAGTTTTTCGTCCCCCGAAAACCCGTAATATCCGCTGTCGTCGGCGTAATAAACGTAAGTTTCGGTATATTCGCTTCTTTTTAAAGTATGAGTGATAGTCTCGCTAGGACTATCCGCAGACGCGGGATATTCGATTTTTAAAGAAATTTCGCCTTCTTCGCTCGATAATTTTTCAATAAACGAGCTTAACTCCTCGGAAGCGTTGTTTTCTTCGATTAAAACGAAATCTTCGTCCGACGAGGTTTTATAAGCCTTTATCTTCCCGCCGGCTTCTATACCGGCGCGCTCCGCGGGGGAATTTCCGCTAACGGAATAAATCGAAAAATCGTTGTAAAATGTTATTCCTATTCCCTTTCTTTCGCCGTAAGAAGCTTTGGTTTCGGCTTCGTATTCTTCGGCGGTGTAATATTCGGAATATCTATCGAGAAGCGCGTCGGCTAAAACCTTAGCCACGTCGCTCCCCGCCTTCTCGTCGCGCGTTTCAAGATAATACTTATCGTAAATTTTTAAAAGAAAATTAAGCGAGCGCGCGCTTTCGCTTTGAGAATAATGCCCTATAGCCCAGCCGGATAAAAACACGCCCGCGCCCAACAAAAAGCATAGCGCGTAACTTGCTATTTTTTTGCCGTTTTTAGAAAAAAAAGTTTTAATTTTGCTTTTTTCCGAAGCGAAATTTTCTTTTTCGCGGTGCGAAGATTGCTCTCCCGTTTCGACGTTTTCGTTTTTTATATCGTTTAATTGTTTTTTTGCCATGACGGTCTCCGAAAGTTTTTATGAATTTTTTACCGTTCGTTATTTATTAATTATTTTGTAGAGCAAAGTATTCAACCTAAAGGTAACGGCATCGCCGAAATTGCGAATATCCAGCCCGGTTACACGCGCTATTTTATCTAAGCGATAGGTAAGCGTGTTGCGATGCATATAAAGCTTGCGCGCCGTTTCGCTGACGTTAAGATTATTATTTAAAAATTCTTCGGCGGTATGCATCATATCTTCGTCGGCTAAAAGCTCGCGCGCCTCGGCGTCGGTTAATATATCGAAATACGAATTTATTTTTGCGGAAGGCAAATCTTCGAGCATTTTAAAAAGAATATATTCCTTATAAGAGTGCACGCGCGAATCCGAATTGAAAAGCTTGCTGATTTTTAAAGCGCCGTCCGCCTGGGAATAAGACTGCGAAGCCTCCGAAAGACTGCGAACTATTCCTCCTACGCCGACTTGCGCGCGAATACCGGTTTCTTCGTAAAGCGACTGCACGAAAATTTCCGCAAAATCGGTCGGCGATTGGTATTCTGTATCCGCCTCACCGGCTATATATTTTACCAAAACGCAGCAATTATCGCTAAAAACGACGGGAGTATCTAAACCGTTTATGGTATAACTTTCTAAAAATTCGGCTACGTCTTCGGCAAAAGCGCCGTCGCTTATAACGGACATAACGTAGCACTGCACCGGCGGAACGGCAAATTTACGCATATATTTCATTATTTGCATGCCGCTACACTCGCCCGAAACTATTCCGCGTAAAAAGTCGGATTTGGGAAGGGATTCTTCTTGCATTCCGCTGTTTTCCAAATGCCCGCATATCAAAAGCGCATAGTTGTGCTCCACGTCACCCGAACCGCGTATTACACCGAAATAAAAATCTTTTTTATATCTAAAGCGAAAAACCGTCACGTTTTGCTTTTTATCGCAATATCCGTCCGTTTGCTTCGGCGACGGAATAAACGAGATTTTTTCGCCCGACGAATATAAATATTCCTTCGCACCCGAATATATATCTATCTCTATTCCCGTTTTTTGTTTTAAATTTTTAAGGGTTTGTATAAGCTCTCTGTCCATTTTTTATATCCTC
Organism: uncultured Acidiphilium sp.; assembly: GCA_964573495.1. Lineage (GTDB taxonomy): Bacteria > Bacillota > Clostridia > Christensenellales > Borkfalkiaceae > HGM11416. Next base: position 4,938 of record CAZNKA010000046.1, read on the forward strand.
GAGTTTTATCGACTGTGGTTTTTGTGCAATTTGAACAAATCGATTATATTACTTTTTACCTTTTTTTGCAATAAAAAAACGTCCGTTTTAAAAAAACGCGACGTTTTATAAAGTTTTGTCTGAATTTTTAACGGTTGCGCTTATAATTAAAACGATTGAATTTATTTTTCGATTCCGTCTATCGCGAGCTTAGCCGCTCCGCAAATACCCGCTTTGTTTCCGAGCTGCGCAACGATTAAATCGATGGGAGCAAACTCGCAACCGCCGTAAGTATATTTATCCACGCGCTTTTTAAGCGGTTTAAAAAACACGTCGGCTGCGGCGCAAATTCCTCCGCCCAAAACGACTGCTTCGGGGTGAAACGCGTTTATTACGTTCGCAAGCCCTTCGGCTAAGTATTTTACGTATTTTTTAACGACTTTATCCGCAGTTTTATCTCCGCTGCGAACGGCTTTAAAAATCATAACGCCGTCGACGACGTTTCGGTCGCCTCCGCAAAGCTCCCACAAAAGCGACTTTTCGTCTTTAAGCATAGCCCTTTTCGCAAAACGAATAAGCGCCGTGGCGGAAGCGTACGCCTCGAAACACCCGCGCCTGCCGCAAGTGCATTTTTCGCCGCCTACGCAAATTACTTCATGCCCGAGCTCCACGCCCGCGCCGAGATTGCCTTCGAACAGTTTGCCCCCCACGACTATTCCGGAACCTACGCCCGTGCCGAGGGTTATCATTATCATCGATTTATATTTTTTACCCGCGCCGCAAAAACATTCGCCTAAAGCGGCGGCATTCGCATCGTTGGTTATAAACACGGGCAAATTAAGCGCGTTTTGAATTTTCTGTTTCAAAAGCACGTCGTGCCATTCCAGATTATTGCTGTAAACGACTTCTCCGTTTTTACTGTTTATAAGCCCGGGGCAGCCTATCCCGATTGCGACGGGCTTAACCGCGGCTTCTTCTATAAGCGCGCGCGAAAGAGCTATTATATCGCCGATAACGACGTCCGCCCCCTTCTGCGTTTTGCATTTTTTTTCGTTTAATATTTCGCCTTTTTCGTTAACGAGCCCTGCTTTTATGCCCGTTCCGCCGATATCTACGCCTATGTAATATTTCATTTTATACCTCTTTATGTCTCCGTTTTTTTATTTAATCTTCGTACAATTCGGTGGAAAGATATCTATCGCCCGAATCGGGGAAAATTACGACTATGGTTTTGCCCGCGTTTTGCTTGAGAGAAGCTGTTTTTATCGCAGCGAACAACGCCGCACCCGAAGAAATGCCCGCCAAAAATCCCTCGATTTTGCCTATTTCCCTTGCAGTTTTTAAGGCGTCTTCGTCGGATACGGCAATTACTTCGTCATAAACGGAAGTGTTTAAAACGCCAGGAACAAAGCCCGCGCCTATGCCCTGAATTTTATGCGCGCCCGCTTTTCCGCCCGATAAAACGGGAGACCTTAGCGGTTCAACCGCGACGACCTTTATTTGCGGGTTTTTTCCTTTCAAATATTCGCCCGCACCGCTTATCGTACCCCCGGTGCCTACACCCGCCACGAAATAATCGAGTTTTCCGTCCGTATCGGCGTAAATTTCAGGTCCCGTGGTTAAAAAGTGCGCTTTTGGATTAGATTTATTTACGAATTGCCCCGCCAAAAAAGAATTAGGAATTTCGGCAGCCAACCGTTCGGCTTTTAAAATTGCGCCGTTCATCCCCGAAGAGCTGTCCGTTAAAATTACTTCCGCGCCGTAAGCCTTCATAAGTTTAACGCGCTCGACGGACATATTAGCCGGCATAACGATTATAGCCTTATAACCGCGCGCCGCCGCAACTTGCGCCAAACCTATGCCGGTATTGCCCGAAGTCGGCTCGATTATAACGGAGCCTTCCTTTAAAACGCCGTTTTTTTCAGCGTCGTTTATCATGCAAAGCGCAACCCTGTCTTTAACGGATCCTGCGGGATTGAAATATTCGAGTTTAGCCAATATTCTCGCGTAAAGACCAAACTTTTTTTGCAGTTTTTTTAATTCGAGCAGAGGCGTGTTTCCCACGAGCTGCTCTATAGAACTATAAATTTTTCCCATTTTTTATTGCGGATTTTTATAATTTTTAAACGATGCCCTGCGCCAGCATTGCCTCTGCAACCTTTTCGAAGCCCGCTATGTTCGCGCCGCAAACGTAATCGCCTTCTTTGCCGTATTTTTCGGCTGCGGCGGCAATCCTTTCGTAAATGCCTTCCATTATGCCTTTAAGCGTTTCGTCGACCTTTTGCGCGCTCCAATACAAACGCCCCGAAGATTGAGCCATTTCGAGTGCGGAGGTAGCTACTCCGCCAGCGTTTGCCGCCTTTGCGGGCAAGAACAAAACGTTTGCCGTTTTAAAGGCTTGCATCGCGCCGAGCGTCGAAGGCATGTTCGCGCCTTCGGCCACGCACTTCACACCGTTTTCGATAAGCGACGCCGCAGATTTTTCGTCGATTTCGTTTTGCGTGGCGCACGGAAAAGCAACGTCGCATAAAACCGACCAAATTCCGCTGCAACCTTCGTGATATTCGCTGCCTTTAACCATATCCGCGTATTCTTTAATTCTTCCGCGGCGAACTTCTTTTATATCCTTTATCACGGACAAATTCACGCCGTTTCTATCGTAAACGTAGCCGTTGGAATCGGACATGGCAACGACTTTCGCACCCAGCTCTTGCGCCTTTTGACAAGCGTAAATAGCCACGTTTCCGCTACCCGAAACTATAGCGGTTTTTCCGCAAAGCGAATCGTTTCTATCCTTAAGAGCGCGCTCCGTCATGTATATAAGCCCGTAGCCCGTAGCCTCTTTGCGAACGAGCGAACCGCCGTAAGAAAGCCCGCGCCCGGTAAGCACACCGGTATGGTCGCCGGTAAGCCTTTTGTATTGCCCGAACAAATAGCCTATTTCGCGCCCGCCTACGCCTATATCGCCGGCGGGAACGTCTACGTTTTCGCCTATATGCCTATAAAGCTCGGTCATAAAACTCTGGCAAAAGCGCATAATTTCACCGTCGGATTTACCCTTGGGATCAAAATCGGAACCGCCCTTGCCGCCGCCTATCGGAAGCCCCGTAAGCGAATTTTTGAGTATTTGCTCTAACCCTAAGAATTTTATTACAGAAAGATTTACCGAAGGATGAAAACGCAGCCCGCCCTTATACGGACCTATCGCGCTGTTAAACTGCACGCGATAGCCTTTGTTTACGCGAACCGCGCCGTTATCGTCTACCCACGGAACGCGAAACATAATAACGCGTTCGGGCTCGATAAAACGTTCTAAAAGCGCGCATTTTTCATATTCGGGGTGCGCTTCGATTATAGGATAAAGCGAAGTGAGTATCTCCGTTGCGGCTTGATGAAACTCGCCTTCGCCCGGATTTTTTTCAACCGTTTGCTTTAATACTTTTTGTACGTATTCCATAAAAAACAATTCCTTTTTTTGCCCGACTAACCCGCCTGAAGCCGGCGCGGCAAAAAATTTTTTCTTACGTTATTAATTATATAGCAAATATTCCAAAAGCACAACAATTTTTTCGTTTTTTACGGCAAAAATATTCTTTATTTTTTTAACCGTTAGTAAATTGCCCCGTTAAGCCTTAAACGCGTCTTTTGGTTGTTTTCGGCAAATCTTTGCTTGTAGTATTAGTATACAACCGCACGAACTTTTACAAAAAGATAAAAAAGCCAAAACGATAAAATGCTTTTCGTGAAGGCGGCGCAAAAATATTTGACAAGATTGCCGCAATGGTATATACTTTTTCAGTTAGAAACGATTTATAATATTCAGATTAAAAAGATTAAACGAACGAGAGTTCGGGGTTCGTTGCGAAAAGTATTCCGTAACCCCGCCAAGGAGAAAGTAAATGCAAAGAAACGACGTAAGAAACGTAGCTATAATCGCGCACGTAGACCACGGCAAAACCACTTTGGTAGACGCGCTTTTAAAGCAAAACGGCGTATTCCGCCAAAACGAAGTCGTTCAGGACAGAGTTATGGACACCAACGACCTAGAGCGCGAGCGCGGCATAACCATCTTGGCAAAAAACACTGCCGTTCATTACAACGGCACCAAAATTAATA
>CAZNKA010000047.1:0-6694 GCA_964573495.1 uncultured Acidiphilium sp.
TCAGCCGAAACCACGTTTTTAAGCAGCACGGACAAAAGTTTTTTTAAATCTTCTTTTTCCTCCGAATAATATCCGCCCGTTACCGAATACAAAACCGAAGCCAACCCGCCGGCGGTTACGGCGTTTTTTGCTATTTCTTCTAAGCCCGCGCCCGTGAACGGATATATGCAAAAGCACAAAACTATTGCCGCAACGAAAGGCATAACCGAATTAAGTCTGCGCGGGAATTTTATAAATCTTTTTAAAACAAAGAGCGCCGCGTTAGCCAGAATAGCCACTACGGCTATAATCGCGTTGTATTTTGCCAATATTTCCGCTATTTTCGTTTCTATCATCGCTATCTTTTAAGTTGCTAAAAAAACAATCTATTAACGCCGCGTCGGGCGCACGAACTTTAAATTTCGCAACGCTTAACGCCAAACGATAATAATATTCGTTTTCTTTTTTAATCTTTTTTTACCCCCTTTACCAAACGCGTGAAAATTTTATCACGCAAAAAACAAAAAATCAATACCCATGCGACGCGTTTTTGCTAAAATTTTTCCGTTTTCTATTTTTCGTTTTTACCTACGTAAAACGATTTAGCTATTTTTAACTTAGCCCGCGTTGTTATAAATTTTAACGGCAATAACGGTCATATCGTCTGCCGCCACCCCGCCGTTGTTTTCGATAGCGCGCATAAGAAGTCTTTCAGCCAGGCTTTGCGGATTGGCACAATTTTCGGCTTGCAAAAAATCGGCGGCTTCGGTAGAAGAAAAAAACGCGTCGGTAATTCCGTCGGACATAAGCACTATAATTTCGCCGCCGCGCAAATCGATTACTCGGGCAGACGGCTTAAGTTCTTCGGATATACCGAGCGGCAAAGCTTCGTTTTCGATAACCTTAACGCCCTCCGCGCAAACCATCAAACCGAAAGACGCACCCACCTTGATAAAATCGCAAATCCCCGCGTATAGGTCGATTATCGCCATATCCAGCGTTGTAAAGCTATCGCTTTCGCACACCGAAAGAAGGCTGTTCGCATAGCCGGCAACGTCCTCGGAACTAAGCCCCGCGCAAGCAAGAGCTTCTATGAGCTCGATTGCCGAACTACTGCCCTCATGCGCAAATTCTCCGCTCCCCATGCCGTCGCACAGAGCGACCATAAATCTGCCTTCGTTAATTTTGGTAAGCGAATGAGTATCGCCGCTTTCGGGCGAGCCGTCCTTTTTTTTGCGTGCTATTCCGAACGCGGCGTCGAATTCGGGGCGTTTTTTATAAACGCAAAACACGGCGGAACCTAAATCGATTTTATTGTTTAAGCATAGCGGCTTACCCGCGGCGCGCGAGATTACCGCCGCCGCTTTTTTAAAATCGGCACGCTTATCGCTGAATATCAAATGAAATTCTTCTTCGCCTACGCTTAACACGGCGTCGGGAACAACGCCTTCTAAACTTAACGCATCGAAAATATTTTTTTCTGCCTCGCTTTTAAAGCAAACGCACGCCGAAAATTCATAAGAAAGGCTTTTAAGCACTCCGCCCGCGCAGTTTGCCTGAGCACAAAGCATTTTTCTTGTATTTTTAACGCTTTCGGCGCGATTTTTAAGCTCGGCATAGTCCGCAATGGCCTTGTTTGCCTCGTAAATTACAGAATTAAGCGAGCGGCAATATTCCGAAAACTCCTTCGGAATATCTATAAGGCTAACCCTGCCCTTGCTTGCCCCTATCGACAAAATTTTTAAAACATCCGTTTTTATAGGGCGAATTTTGCGTATACAATCGGCGCGTTTGGGGCACTCGTCACAAACGGTCTCCACGATTTTTTCTGCAATTTTTTGCATTTCGCGTTCGTCGGAAACGCAAACCCCTTCAGAATGAGCCACACATTCTTCTAACCTGTAAAACGCAGATGACAACGAGAAAAGCCTAGCCGCCAAGCCGCGCCGCTCGTCATTGATAAATTCGCGCACGGCGGTTGTTTCGTCGAACGTGCCGACGGCGCGACGTATGCTCTTAAACGCTTTATTCGGAAAAAATAAAAACAGAACGCCGGGCAAAAAACCGAAAATCCAATCCGCCGCGGTTAACGAAGTTGTGCTTTTTAACGCGATTATGCACGCAGCAACCGCAAAATGCGCCAACGCGGTTAAAAGCTTAGAACGCTTAACGAAAAGCAGCGCGACCGCGCAATAAATAAAAAATTCCGCAAGCGGAACGAGCGAAAACTCGTGCGCACAAGACGCCATCGGCAAAACGAACGCGAAATAAAACGCGTGCGGCGATTTGTATACGTAACAAGCGCAAAGCAATACAAAAATCGCAATACATTCCCAAATATTTTGCGAAAAAACGCTTATAACCCCCGAAGCGAGCACTGTTACGCACGTAGCGGCGGCGGCAAGCTCACCCTCATCGACCTTACGCTTTAATCCTTTAAACAAAACCGCGCGAACGAAAACCGTGAAAACTACCGAAAGCCCCGCGATTATTGCCGAATAAATTATTCTTTCGCTTAGCGCGCCCTCGAATACCGGAGCCGCGAGATAAGGAATTAACGCGATTACCTCAAAAAAACACCCCGCCAACCCCGCGCGCGCTTTTTTCTTTTTGTAAATATAATAAACGACGCACAAAAACGCGGCGGATAAACAAAGAGCACCGCCACCGCCAATCCCGAAATTTATTAGCGCGGCAATAATAAAAAACAAAAAAACCGCCGTAAAAGAAAATCCTTCGCATAAAAACGCGGGCAATGCAGCCAAACCTATCGGCACACCTTCGATCGCCTTAAAACACAGCAAAAAGCAAGAAAAAACGCAAAAATATTTAAAAACAACACGATAATCGAGCCTTTTCATATACGAAAGCTCCTTTTTTTATTGCCGCACTCAGGAAAAATCGCAATAATAGAAAGCAAAAAACAAAGCGCCCGCGCGGCATATCATTTATTTATACGATGATAAATCCGCGCGAACGCAAAATTATAGAATATATTGTGTTTTTTTTAAAAGCATTGTCGAATACGAAAAATATCGCTAAACGCCGCGATTTTAGAACGCATCGAACAAATCCGATACGCCGAACGTGGCAAACGAAATTGTCTTAAAGTTTTTCGCCCGCGGTACCTATCGAGCGCACCGAAGCTTTAAACACGTTTTTATCGCCAAAAACGCGGCTCGCTTTTTCGATATAGTCGGAAAGCTCTCCGTTTTCCACAAAACCCAAAACCGACCCCGCAAAACCGCCGCCGTGAACGCGGAACACCGATTTTTTAGTTACGCGTTTAGAATATTCGACAGCCAACGCTACGGGTTGCTCGCTCGAGCCGGGCACGTAGCAGTTTTGCAAAACGCTCATACTGCTTTCGCCCGAAGCCGCCACGCAAGATAAAAACGCTTGAACGTCGCCGCGGTCTATCGCTCGCTCGGCTTGGTCTACGCGGTCGTTCTCGCTGTAAAAATGCATTGCTCTAAGCACCGCGCGCGACGAAACTTTATTTTTTAAAAAGCCGATACTATCGATAAATTGCTCGAACTGCACTTCGCGAAGCACTTTTTTACCGAAAAACTCTGCAACCTGCTGCATTTCTTCCCTAATGGCGGCATAATGCGCGGTAAGCTTGGCGTGGTCGCCCCCCGTATTAATAATAACGGCAGTATAACCGTTCGGAGCGGCAAGTTTACGAATTTCAGGATTAGTAGGCACGCAAAAATCCAGCTTGGAAAGCGAGCCGATCGCGATTCCGCTTTGGTCTAACAACCCACAGGGCTTGCCGAAGTAGACGTTTTCGGAATATTGCGAAATAACGGCTTTTTCGACGACGCCGAGCGCGCCGCCTAAATATAAAACGTTTAAAATTTCGCAAATTAAAACTTCGAACGCCGCCGAAGACGAAACGCCCGCGCCCTTAAAAATTTCGGAATCCATATAAGCGACGAAGCCGCCGAAGGAGTATCCCCTATCCTTAACAGCGCGGCAAACGCCCTTAACCAGCGCGCGCGACGTGCCGTATTCGCTTTTTTGCGGCTGCAAATCGTTTAAGTCGACCTCGATTAAAGGATAGCCCGCCGAAGACAGCGTGATTTTATTTTCCGCCTTCGAAGCAAAGCACAAAATATCGCAGTTTATGGCGGCGACCATAACTTTTCCGTGGTTATGGTCGGTATGATTGCCTAAAATTTCCGCTCTGCCGGGCGAAGAAAAAACGTATTCGGGTTTAGATTTAACGTTTTCGACAAAGCGGTCGTATAAATTTTCTGCCCGTTTTTCTAAGCGTTTATCGTAATTTTCGCCGTAATATAACTTATAATTCACTTTTAAACCTCGCGTAAGTTTTGCAAACGACGTCCAAACGGACATGCCGAAACAAAAAAAGCGTAAAATCGCGGCAAAACGCCGCTTTAAAAAACTTTTTTGCCTTTTTTTAAAATAATTATATCATTTTGTATGTTTTTTGTAAACGATTATGATACAATATAGGTATGAAAAAATTCAAATTTTTTATTAAAGACGAACAAAGCGCAAACCGCGCGCCGCATTCAGACATATTAGTAAATCACAACCGCCGTCTAAAAGCACGAGTCATGGCAATAGTAGCCGCCTTGTGCTTAAGCATTCCGCTTTTTTCTTCGAGCGGACAGCTTGGCGCGCCGCAAAATAAGAATAAGGCTTTAGCCGCCGCGAGCGACTACGCCGCCGCCACCGATTTTACAAATGCCGTAATATTGGTTTCGTTCGAAGGCGAAACCACCTTCCCCGAAAACTTTTCGAGCACGATAAACGACATGTATAACGATTCCGATATAAGCGTTAAGTCGTATTTTAAGGCGCAAACCAACTCTTGCGTAAACTTGCGAACGCTTATCGCGGGGGGCGGAAAATTTTATAAATTGCAAAAATCGGCGCAAACTTACAAACCGCGCTACGGCAATTGGAAAAGCGACGAACAATGCTACGAAGAAATAAACCATTTAGGCTACGACAACCGTTATTACGACGAAAACGGCAACGTGGTTTCGCCGGATACGGAAGGTGCCGTGCCGTGCGGCGAACGCATCCTTTTGGAACAACGCTTCGTGCGCGACGTTATCGAACTTGCCGGAAACGAACTCACAAACGACCTGTTTTACTCCGATTACGGAGGAAAAGCCCAAAGCCTTTCGATAATAACGGACGCAGGCGAAAAAAAAGGTGGAGCGAACGAATACGGCGAAATTTTGTGGTGGCACAAAAGCAGTTGTCTTAGCTATAAAAAGCTTTTCGGCAGCGATGCGGGTAGCGGAATTTCCTCGAACTACTATTTTTCGAGCGAACTAAAAAGAAAATATTCCGATTTATCCGACGTATATTTAGGGCTGGGCAAAATTTCCGGCTACACCGTAATGAGTGCGGGCGAGCTTACCGCACGCAAAACGGGCGACTACAACCCGAATTTACAAGACGAAGACAAAGAACTTTACGATATCGGGCGCGTCTCGCACGAGCTTATGCACTCGCTCGATATCGGCGAATATTACTCTATTTCTAACCCGGACCACGAATCCGTCGGCGAATTCGACGTTATGGCAAGCCCCTGCGTAATTCCGCAGTACTCGCTTTCTTACGTACGCGAAAAGCAAGGCTGGCTTAGCTACGACGACTTTTTATACATAAACAAAAGCGGAAACTACACGCTCTATCCCGTAGGGAGCGACGATTCTGCCGACGAAAACGTGCTTAGCGCATGCAAAATAGTTTTATCGAACTATTCGCAAAACGGCGAATATTTTATGGCGGAAGTAAGAAACAACGAAGGGCTTTCGGGCAATAGGCTTTTCGATAGCTGCCTTTCGGGCAAAGGGCTTATAATTTACCGCGTGAACGAAAGCGCCGCTTATACTAACGAGAAAGGCGATAAAGGCACGCGCGATTATTGCAACGCCTACGACGACGAAGTTTTCGTTTTCAGAAAAGAAAACGAAAAAAACGGGCTGAACGATCCGCTGCTCGGCGCGTTTTCGTTCGCACTGTTGGGCGTCGAAAACAAAACAAATTCGGCGATTGAAACGGCTAACGATTATTCGCGTTTCGGAACCAAAAAAGCGCAAGCGGACGAAGACGACGAAATTATTTACTTTTCCGACGGAACGAACAGCGGAATCGTTTTCGAAAATATAGTTATAAATTCAGACGGAAGCGTTTCTTTCGACGTTTATCTCCCCGAAAACGACAGCGACCTTCCGGTTTTAAACGATTCTTCGATTAAACTAACGAGTTTTTACGACGGAAGTCTGCGGCTTTATTGGAATACGTCGGCAAAATCGGGCAGCGCGTACGTCTTGATTTTGCGCGCGACCGACAGGCTCAAACGCAAGGCGGAAAGCGGAGAACTTGCGGTTCCCGCCGAAAACGTAAAAAACGGAAGCTACGCGGGCTATAAAACGCTTTATCATAAAAAATTGCCCCTTGCCGAAAAAAAGGTTACTCTTCCCGAATTTTCAGACGACGCACTTATCTTTTTCGCCGTCGAAACGAATAATTCTCAGCTTTGCACTCGTTACGCGGGGGCTTTGGAACAAAACGACCTTTCGCTTAAACAATATTTGGTAAAAGTGTTCGACCCGTTCTATATCGCCTTATCGGGCTCCGCACTGCTTATTACAACCGCGATAGTGATTATTTTATTAATAAAAAACAAGCCGCGCAAGCTTTACGAAAAAAAGGATAAATAACG
>CAZNKA010000047.1:6794-8876 GCA_964573495.1 uncultured Acidiphilium sp.
AGCGGCGAACCGTTTGTAGAATATTACGTTCACAAATCGAACGGATACGTTCCGCCCGACAATAACGGCGATTCTTACGGCGATTATAACCGAAGCAATAATTTCCAAAACGATTATCGAAACGAAAATCCGTACGATAAAGCCAACGGCGTTTTCAGCGGCGGGACTGTTCCCAAACGTAAAAACACCAACGGTTTAGGTATTACTTCGATGATTTTAGGCATAATCAGCGTAGTTTTATGCTGTTGCGGCGAATGGGTTACCGTTATAATCGCAGCGGCGGGGCTTGCGTTCGGCATAGTTTCTTTATGCAAAAGCAAAAACGGCTTTGCAATAGCCGGCATAATCACTTCCGCCGTCGGATTGGTTTTCGGAATAATAGGCGTAGCCTTAAATTCCGCCTTTAACGAAGAGGAGTTTTGGGAATGGTTCGATTCTTTATACCCCGAAGACCCGGATTTTTCTTCGCCGGAGTATTCTTCGCCCGAACATTCCGGTCAGCCCGACCATAATCAAGACGCTTTTATCGGCGACTTGTTGTTTTTAATCAAGCTTAAATTAGGCTTGTAATCGTTATGACTAAAAAACATTTATTCATTCTGCGCGCGGCTATAATTTGCTTTTATGCCGCGTGCATATTTTTTGCGGCGTATATTTTAGTAAAAAACCCGCTCGAAAACGACGTTTACGCCGGACTTTCGCACCACAAACAAATTTTTCATTGCCCTTCATGCGGGGCGACGCGCGCACTTTATTGCCTTTTAACGCTTAATTTTAAAGGCGCGTTTTATTATCATGCCTATTTTACGATTTTTTCGCCCGCGTTTTTATATATAATAATAACGCTTAGCGTTAATCTGTTTTTTCAAAAAAAAATTATACCTTACCCTAAGCATTACGCCGTTTATCTTTATCTGTTGCTGTTTTTGCTTGTAGCGTTCACTGTTTTTAGGAATTTTACAAGCGCTGTTTATTAACGTTTATTAACGCCGATTTATTTCATTCTAATAATTTTTACATCATAAAAAACGGAGATCTGCGCCAAACAAATCTCCGTTTTTCTTATGTAAAATCGTTACAAAACAATTATTTATTAACCGAAATATTATTCTTGAGGACCTTTATCGGTGTTAATTACAAAACCTTCCTCTATATCGTATTTATAATCGGCACCACCATAATTATTTATAGAATACGACGTACCTTTACCGAGGATAGAACAACCGCTCTTTAATTCTACTTTAGCATTAGAATTCATAAAGTTCATAATACCTGTCGCATTATCATCGCCGAGCGTAATCTTCGCGCCGTTATCCATTTTGAAATCGCCTTCCGCACTAGAGAAGATGTAAACAGCCGCGGTGCCGTAAGCAATCAGTTCGCCGCCGTTCATATTCGTTTGCCCGCAATTATAAATCATACCGCAAGGCTGAGCGGACGCATTCATTATAGCCATTGCGACCGTAACGTTTTTATTGATATTCAAAATGCCTCTGTTAACGTTCGTCCATACGCCGTTTATTTTTTTGCGATTCATTTCCGTATAAATACCGTAAGCATTTTTTGCGTAGTTGGAGTCGCTGTCCACTTTATTAAAGTAAATTCCGCTTTGTTTGCCCGAAGTATCGCTGTTTTCTAAATTTAAAGTAGCGCCGCCTTGAATTTTAAACAATCTTACGGCGGTGGTTAAAATATAGCCGTTAAAATCAACCGTTAAATTTCTACCTTCAACAAGCGTAAACGTATCGAGCGGTTGATGCGTTTGATACGGACCTTCGCCTGTGTTGGGAACCGTTTCGTTCACAAGGTTGTCCATAAGCACGATTTTGCTACATTCGGCGTCGTTAACCGCCTCAGCGAACTTGGTAAACGAGGAAACGCAAGCCGCTCCGCATACCGTGCAAAGTCCGTCTTCGCCGACCGTGTGATCGTTTGTGGCGGGTATCGTGTCGATTATTTTATCATGGCAATTTGCACATTCTTGATACTTGCTGCCCGCCGTGCTGCAAGTCGCGGTCTTATCGGTAACCCATTCACCGTAGTTGTGAACGGTCGAATCAAGCGTAACGGTTTCGGTGTCTT
>CAZNKA010000048.1:0-8860 GCA_964573495.1 uncultured Acidiphilium sp.
GGGCGTTATAGGTATCGTTTTTGTTTTGGTGCTCGTTTTTGTATGCACCTACGCGTCTCGTTTTAGCACGATTAATTCAATTAAAAAGATTACCTCTTATAAAGACGAATACGATCTTTACACAATGGAAATCAACTACGATTATTCCATCGAAAACATTATTGATTACGGTATCGAAAGCAATCAAGATATGTTTGACGCAATTTTAAAAGAATCTTTACCTTTGCTGCCTATTAAAATGGAAGCTCCGTCGTTCGCCTGTTCTGCTTTTGGCATGACAACTACCGACGGAAACAACTTAATGGGGCGTAATTATGACTTCAAAAAAAATACATCTGTAATGCTTGTTCGTTGTTCGCCCAAAAACGGCTATAAATCGATTGCGTTTGCGGCTTTAAACAATGTAAAGGCAGACAAACCGTTGTCCGGTATTTCAAAAAAACTTACAACTTTGACTACGCCGTTCATTTGTCTTGACGGTATAAATGAAAAAGGCGTTTCTATTGCAGTACTTGTAGTCGATAGCGAACCTGTTTTCCAGCAAACCGAAAAAGACAACATATTTACAACCCTTGCTATACGCTTAGTGCTCGATAGAGCTGCTACAACAGAAGAAGCTATCGATCTTCTAAAATCGTATGACATGTTCGCTTCTTCCGGAAAAGATTACCACTTTTATATCAATGACGCGTCCGGTAACGGCAAAGTCGTTGAATGGGATTGTGAGAGTAAGACTCGCGAATTAGTGGCAACCTCTGTTGACGTTGTGACAAATTTCTATACGCTCTATGCGGATAAAGTATTGCCAAATCAAAGAAACGGTATGTATGGTCACGGAAAAGAAAGATATGACGCCATTAAAAAAGTGTTAAGCGAGCAAGAGGGGAATTACACTTATAACACGGCTTGGGATGCCCTAAAGGTTGCAGCACAGCAGCCTAGCGAAACGGAAATTACAAGCAACACGCAATGGTCGATTGTTTTTGATAACACAAATTTCACTGCAGAAATTGTTGTTCGCCGCAACTGGAACGATCTTCATAAATTTAGTGTAAAATAGAAAAATTTATTTGATCTGTATATTTTTGACGGATACATGTGACTTGTATCAAAATAGGAAATTTATGATTATTTGGATTAGCGGGGCATACGGCGTCGGAAAAAGTACGATTGCAAAATCTATGGCGGCGCAAATGGAAAGCGCAATGATTTTCGATGCGGAAGCGGTAGGTAATGCCGTTAGAGAAAATTATCCGAACTGCCCGTACGGTTATATTTTTGAAGATTATCCTTTATGGTCGGAATTTTGTTATCGTTTGCTTAAAGACCTTAACGAGCATTTTAATAAAGATATTCTTGTGCCCATGACGTTGCTCAGAGAAAAATCTTATAGTATTATTCAAAGATTGCGCGCCGAGAATATTAAAACCGAGCTGATTATCTTAGAAGCTGATTATAAAACTATTCACGACAGAATTTTAATGCGCGGCGAAGAAGAAGGATGTTGGTGCATGGAAAACATACAATTAGCTATGAACGGCTCTGTTTCTTTGCCCGGAATTCGCGTTTCTACTATCGATAAATCAGTCGAAGAATTAACAACGTACGTTTTTGCGAAACTCGGAATTAAAACAAAACCGTAAATTCTAAAAATCACGCATTTTTACGGCGTGATTTATTTTTTTATTTTTTTCGTTGACAAACGCTTAAAAATGCATTATTATGATATGGGCACGTTTTTTTGCCGAAAAAACGAAAGAAGAAGGATAATGTTTTGTTAAAAAGGATATTGGCGGTTGTATGTGGCGCGATTTTTCTAGTCGGCGTCGTTGCGCTTGCTTATTTCGGCGCGAATAATTATTTGCCGAACGAGGCTTCGGGTGAATATTCGGGCGGCAATTCTGCCGAAAGCTCTAGTGCTGAAATTTCGGATTCGGAAAATTCAAGCGAGAGTTCGGAAAATCATTCCGACGGCGAACAAAATTCCGAGCATATTCATAGTTTCGTCGTAGCGAATTTTATAGACGCTTCTTGCGTAAACGACGGAGCCGTGTTTTTTGAGTGCGAATGCGGCGAAAAATATTCCGAACCCGTTCATGCGAAAGGGCATGATTATAAGTTTAGCGGCGGCGAATATATTTATACGGCAAAATGTTCGCGTTGCGGCAGTTTAAAAAGAAATTTCGCCGATAAAACGTATTCCGCGCTAAAAAGCGAGTTTGTAAAAATCGACGACGATATATCTCAGGTTTATTTAGCGTTAACGGATTGTTTAAACGAAAATTCGAGTGCGAATTTCGGCGAATTCGAAGATCTATTCGATAAATTTATTAATCTTTGCGTTTTAGCCGAAAATAATTATCGAATAGCGTACGCGTTTTCACTCGTAGACGAAGAATATACCGAGCAATGCGAAACCGCGCGTGTTTTATACGAGAATTATTCGGCAAAGAGCCATTCTTTGTTTGCTGAAATTTACGATAGTCGTTTTAAAGACGATTTTTATTCCGAGCAAAACGGTTGGAATGAATCGAGTATAACTGTTGCGCTAAACGGCGCGTACCTGGCTAATAACGACGAATATTTAAAATGTTTAAAAGACTACGAAGATTGTTGCGCGCGAATATCCTCAGCAACTCAAACAGGCGGTCCCGTTAACGATTTATATTGCGAGCGAGTAAACGTCAATAAAAAAATCGCCGCGTTTTTCGGTTACGACGGAAAAGCGAACGACGGTTTTATAGAATATGCTTATAAAAATCGTTACGGGCGCGATTATTCTCCGCGAAAAACTGCGGATATTAAATCTAACGTAAAAAAATACGTCGTGCCGTTGTTTAAAAAACTATACGAAAGCTTAGGCGATAACGGAAAAATAATAGGCGACTTTAATTCTTCTATATATAACTCGGAAATCGGCGGAAAGTCTTTTTCGGATTATTTGAAATTTATAGATAATATAGATAAAAAAATCGGAAGCGATTATTACGAAAAAATCAATTCGGCGTTTAAAAACGGTTATGTGTTAAACGGAAACGCAAGCGGTTCGTTTGCTCTTAAAACTTCAAGCGGGGGCGTTATTTACTTAGGCTCGGGCGGGAACGACGCGTTTTCGCTTGCGCATGAAGTAGGGCATTATCTTTGCGAAGACGGAATAGTTTACGGCGTTCCGTTGGATTTTGCCGAAACGGCGGCTGTTTTGAACGAAACGCTTTTTCTTGCGTATATAACGAGCGACGAAAATTCTCTTTTAACCGCCGAAGAAAAAAACGCGATAAAAAACGAAAAGCTTTTAAATTTGGCAAGCGTGATAATTGCGGCTTGTATGATAGACGATTTCGAAACCGCCGTTTATTCCGATTATTATTACAGTGGTGATTTTTGCGACGGAATAAATCCCGCCGATTACGGCTTACTGTTTAAACAAATTTTGAAAGACTACGGCGTTGAAAATTATATTTCGGAAAACTATTGGAAAAACGCGGCTTTGAACGATTCGTGTTACTATTTTTCATACGCGATTTCTTCGTTGGTGTCTTTAAGCGAATATGCAAAGATTAAAGAAACGGATTTTTCTGCGGCGGCAAAAAATTTAGCAAAACTTATTTCGAAATCTAAAATTTGCGCGCTTAAGGCAAACGAAAGCGGCGTAAAACTTTGCTCGGAATATTTTGAAAAAGGGCATTTTTGCGAAATAGAATTTTGTTCGATTTTAAGCGAACTGCAAATTAAATCTCTTTTCGACGAGAATTTTTATATACAACTAAGCGAAAACGTTTAAAATTTAGGTTTATTTTCGGATAATTAATTTTTAAATGAAAAAATCGGTCGGTAAGTGTCAAAATAAAAAACAAAGGGCATATATTAGAGTGAAAGCATTATACCAACGGAGGTAAAAAATGTCCTTTTTCTCTAACTTTCAATCGGATAGATGCCCTTGCCAAATAACGGGCAATCCGCTTAACGGCTTATGCGAAAAAGTTTGTATTCAAACAAAAAAAGTATTCGATTCTTGCATAAAACAAACGCAAGAAGACGGCGTGGTTTTAAATCTTTATAATCTTACGCCCGAAAATCCTACATATCCTTTAACGTTTGTTTCCGCAAAGAGTTCAACGACAAAAGCGACCGTCAGCGCGGTGCAAATCGATAGGCTTACCGATAGACCGAATTTTGCGCGCGTGCAAGTTACGCTTACCGTTCCGCTTGAAGTTATTTACACCGACGCGAACGGCGTCGAGGGCGTAGCGCAAAGCAGCACTACGCTTACCGGCGACGTTATATTATTCGTACCGGAGCCGTCTATAATACCTTATTTTATCGAGGCAGTGGCTTCCATCGTATCGCCGGACGGCGTTTTTAACTCGGAAAACAATACGTTTACTGTATCGTGCTGCGTTACGGTTATTTTAAAAATGGTAATGGAAGTTGAGCTATTGGTTCCTTCCTATGGGTATGCGGCGATACCGCCTTGCCAAGAATATACGCAAGAAGTGTGTTCGGGCTTTTTCGAATTGCCGCTCTTTCCGAACAACAACGGATAATTATTAAAAAAACGGACCCGTTAAACGTTAAAAAAGCGAATAAAAACGCGCAATTTTCAAGCAAAGAAAAAAGCGTGTTTTTTTTATTAAAAATTTTTTAAAAAAGGGGCTTTTTAACCTTGACATTATTTTTTTATTCGTTTATAATACGCTCATAATAAAAAATGTTAGGCGGCTAACAAATTATGATTGAGGAAGAAGGGAATAGAGAGGAAAGGCGGCTGGCTTTTGCTTTGCGCAACGTAAACATACTTATTAAGCGTAAAATGGAAGCTTCGGAAGGTAAACGCCTTATGGATAACGTTACCGGCACACACGGTTACGTTATTTGTTATTTAATGGATAACCGCGAGCGCGACGTTTTTCAGCGCGACATAGAAAAACGCTTTTCCATACGGCGTTCGACTTGCACGAATATTTTAAATTTGATGCAAAAAAACGGTCTTATAGAACGTTCGTGCGTGGAAAGCGACGCGCGCTTAAAAAAAATTACGCTCACGAAAAAAGCCGAAGATATTTTTGCTTTGCTCGAAAGCGAACGTTTTGCGTTGGAAAATACCTTGCGCGAGGGTTTTACAGAGAGCGAGATAAACGAATTTTTTTCGTTTTTAGCGCGCGTAGCCGATAATTTAAGTAAATAAATTAAGAAAATAACTTTTGTGAGGATATACATGATAAAAACACTTTTAAAAAGCGTACGGCAGTATAAGCTCGTTTCTATTTTAACGCCGATATTTATGATCGGCGAAGTTATAGCCGAGCTTTTAATACCTATGCTCACGTCTTACAAAATTTTGGAGTATCTCGAAGGTTTAAAATCTGCCGCCCCCGATATTTTATATTTGTTAAAGTGGGGCGCGGTGATAATAGGTTGCGGATTGCTGTCGTTCACGTTCGGAACGCTTTCGGGCATATGCGCGGCACGCGCATCGGCGGGCTTCGGCGGAAATTTAAGGCAAGACTTATATTATTCCGTGCAGAAATTTTCGTTTTCAAATATAGATAAGTTTTCGACTGCAAGCTTGGTTACGCGTTTAACGACGGACGTAACCAACGTGCAACAAGCGTATATGACGATAATAAGAATGGGCGTGCGTGCTCCGATGACGCTTATCGTTTCGCTGTTTATGTCTATTCGGGCTTTTAAAGAGATAGGGTCGGCTCAACTTAATTCGATGCTTATAGTTTACGCTATAGTAATCCCCGTTTTGCTTGCTTCGATAATCGTCATAATGGCGATAGACTTGCCGTATTTTAACAAATTGTTTAAAAAATACGACGCGCTTAACGAATCCGTTCAAGAAAACGTTAAAGGTATGCGCGTGGTAAAAGCATACGTTCGCGAAGATTACGAAAAGCAAAAATTCGGCAAAGCGTCAGAGCAAATTAAAAAAGAATTTACTTTGGCGGAAAGAATTATGTCTATTTCCAACCCCATAATGATGCTTTGCATGTATGCCATTCAGTTCGCCGTTTATATTATATGTGCGAAAAAGGGCATATTCGAGGGCTCTACCAAGATAGTTGCCAATTTGAACATGCTGATAAACTATTCGATTTCCGTTCTTATGAGTTTTACGATGCTTTCAATGGTGTTCGTTATGATAACCATGTCTATCGCGTCGGCTAAGCGCGTGTGCGAAGTTTTAAACGAAAAAAGCGATATCGTTAACCCCGAAAATCCCGTTTTCGAAGTAAAGGACGGCTCTATCCGTTTTGAAAACGTAAATTTCAAATATAACAGTCACGCCGAAAAATACGCTCTTTCTAATATCGACTTGGATATAAAATCGGGCGAGACGGTCGGTATTATAGGCGGCACGGGTTCTTCTAAAACTTCGCTCGTAAATTTAATTTCTCGCCTTTACGACGCAACGGAGGGTAGCGTAAGCGTAGGCGGAGTAAACGTTAAAGAATACGATTTAGATACGCTTCGCAATAACGTAGCCGTCGTTTTGCAAAAGAATTTGTTGTTTACCGGCACTATTGCCGAAAACATTCGTTGGGGCAACGAAAACGCGACGGACGAAGAAGTCGAACTCGTTTGCAAACTCGCTCAAGCCGACGAATTTATTCAAGGTTTCCCCGATAAATATCAAACGCATATAGAACAAGGCGGTTCTAACGTTTCGGGCGGACAAAAACAGCGCCTTTGCATAGCACGCGCTCTTTTGAAAAAGCCCAAGGTTATTATATTCGACGACTCGACCTCTGCGGTAGATACGAAAACCGACGCGCTTATTCGTTCCGCATTGGCTAACGATATACCCGACACTACGAAAATTATTATAGCGCAACGCGTGGCTTCCGTTCAAGACGCGGATAAAATTATCGTTATGAACAACGGGCAAATCGACGGAATCGGTACGCACGACGAGCTTTTAAAAAACAACGACATATATCGCGAAGTGTACGAAACTCAAAACAGGGTAGGCGGCGAAGAAAACGCAACTATCGGTTTATCCGTCCTTCCCGAAGGAGGCGCAATATGAAAGGTTTTGCAAAAGGTGGCGGCAAAAACGCAAAATTCGTGGGCAAACCGAAAATGAAAGTAAGCAAAGACGTTTTGCCGCGCCTTATAAAAATGCTGTTTAAAAATTATTGGTTGCAATTAATTTTAGTGTTCGTTTGCGTGCTCGTTTCGGCGGCGGGTACTTCCGCTTCCGGTATATTCATTCAAAATATTATTAGCACAATCGAAGAGGCTGAACCCGCATTTGTCGATGGAGTTTGTGTAAATTGGCCACTTGTAAATGAGGTATGGGGCAAGTTGGCAAACATTCTTATATTGATGGGGTGCATTTGCGGTAGTGCCGCTATAGCCTCGGGTGTGCGTTCTATGATAATGGCGGGCGTAACGCAGGGCTTTCTGCGCGACGTTCGAAACGCAATGTTCAACAAAATGCAGAATTTGCCGGTAAAGTATTTCGATACGCATACGCACGGAGATATAATGAGCGTTTACGCAAACGACGTAGACGCGCTTCGCCAGCTCGTATCCGAAAGTTTGCTTTCTATAGTACAAACCGTTTTCGTGCTGCTGATATTATTGTTTTCGATGATATATTACAGTTTGTGGCTTACTTTGGTAGTCGCGCTGTTCGTGTGTTTGATGCTCGTCGTCGTTAAAAAAGTAGGCGGCAATTCTGCTAAATATTTCGTAAAGCAACAAAAATCTTTGGGCGCGTGCGAAGGTTACGTAGAAGAAAGCATGCACGGGCAAAAGGTTATTAAGGTATTCACTCACGAACGTCTTGCCGAAGAGCAATTCGATAAAGTTAACGCCGAATTGGTCAATGACGCTACTAAAGCTAATACTTTCGCGAATATTTTAATGCCGATGATGGGTAATTTAGGGCATCTTTTATACGTTGCTCTCGCGCTCGTCGGCTCTATTATAGCCGTATCTTCTATGCCCGCTTGGGCAAAATCGCTTTCGCTTTCGGGGTTGTTTTTAGACGTATCGATTATAGCGGCGTTTTTGCCGATGAGTAAAGGTTTTACTCAAAACATATCTAACGTATCGCAGCAACTTAACTCCATATATATGGGGCTTGCGGGCGCTTCGCGAGTGTTTGAAATAATCGACGAAAAACCCGAAGTCGACGACGGCTACGTTACCTTGGTCAACGCGACTTACGATAAAAACGGAAATCTTACCGAAACGACCGAACGTACGGGGCTTTGGGCTTGGAAGCATCCGCATAAAGCGGACGGCTCCGTAACTTACACCGAGCTGAAAGGCGATATAGTTATGGACGACGTCGATTTCGGTTACGATCCGAATAAAATAGTTTTACACGGAGTAACGCTTTACGCTCGTCCGGGGCAAAAAGTTGCTTTCGTAGGCGCAACCGGCGCGGGTAAAACGACCATAACCAATCTTTTAAACAGATTTTACGATATTGCTGACGGCAAAATTCGTTACGACGGCATAAACATCAATAAAATCAAAAAAGACGATTTACGCCGTTCTCTCGGTATGGTTTTGCAAGATACCAATTTGTTTACCGGCACGGTTATGGAAAATATTCGCTACGGCAGACTGGACGCAACCGACGAAGAATGTATTGCCGCCGCAAAACTTGCCAACGCGCACGATTTTATTTCGCGTTTGCCGGACGGATACGATACGATGCTTACTTCTGACGGAGCGAATTTGTCGCAAGGTCAAAGGCAATTGCTTTCCATAGCTCGTGCCGCTGTTAAAGACGCGCCCGTTATGATAATGGACGAAGCTACTTCTTCGATAGATACTCGAACCGAACTTTTGGTTCAACGCGGAACGGATAGCCTTATGAAGGGCAGAACCGTTT
>CAZNKA010000049.1:0-5828 GCA_964573495.1 uncultured Acidiphilium sp.
TTCCGCGTTTTTTACCTTTTCGCTATTCATTTTTAATTTCGTTTTCGAGGTTTTTCGCTTCGCTTGTATTTAAATTATTTAAATCGTCCGCGCAGGCAAAATCGTTTTTTGGGGGAGCAGCGTTTATTTTTAAACTTTTTGCCCTAAGCCCGCGATTTTGCTCGCCGCTTAAATTTTGAATTAAATCTTGCGAGTTTTCGCAAGGATTTTTCCTTTGCTCCGCGCACGCCTTCGTTTTTTCGGCTTTTTTATCGCTCGAACTATCGCTAAACAAGCCGTCTTCATCCATAAACAAAAGATAAATAACAAGCATTGCCACGCCTATGCACAAACAGCTATCGGCTACGTTAAACGTAGGAAAGTTGAAAAATGCGAAGCTTATAAAATCGCGCACGTATTTAAAGGCTATTCTATCGATAAAATTGCCTATCGCGCCCGAAAAAAGCAGCGAAACCGAAACCCACAGCCATTTGCTTTTTTTCTTCGAAAAAATCACGTATATTATCCCGCAAAGCAAAACAGCCGCAGTCAAAATCAAAAAGAAATTTTGAGCCCAAGGTTTATCCGATAAAATCGAAAACGACGCGCCCTCGTTATATACGGACATAAAATTTATAACACCGGGGATAAAAACATGCGTTCCTGCTATTCCGTCCGTGAGTATTTTAGTTATTTGATCGAGCAAAAGCGTTACCGCAAAAATTACTACGTACCACATTATTCCATTACCCCAAGTTCTTTGCAGAGTTCTTCTAAGTTAAGTTCGACGCTCGGGTTTAAAACCTCGTCTAAATCGATTCCGCCCTCTTCTTCGCGCTTGCCGCCCGAAACGAAGTCGGTTAAATATGCCACTTTATCGGAAAGCTCCGCCAAAGAACATTCTTGCTCATTAAAGCTTAAAATTTCTTTTAAAGCGCGGGCGAGCGCCGCTCTGCGACTTTTATTTTCAGAAACGCCGTCCGATAAAAGCGCGCGCTCCCACACGGCGATAAATTGCTTAAGCCGCTTGATTTCTAACCGATAACGGCTTAAAAGCTCGTTTTCGACGCTATTTTCCGCAAATTTTTCGGCGGCTTTTTCGGCTTGTTTTTCTACTTTTTTATCCGCATTATCCGCACCGACTTGCTCGTCGCCGCGATTTTTTTTACCCGCTTTAGCCGCTTTTTTGTTAAGCCGATAAATTTCGGCATTTGCCGCGCTTAATTTTTCGGAATATTGTTTAAGCTCTTTTTGCGTTTGAGCTTTAATCGCGGCGTTTTCTTTTTTAAGGCTTTCGCAAAGCGCTGTTAGCTCATCGATTTTTTTTGTTTCTTCCGACTTTGATTTTCTACCGAACAAACTCAATTTTTTGCTTCTCCGTCCTTATTTTCGCAATACTTTTTACCGGTGCCGCGAATTTTTTCTATCATAGAAGTTTTTAAAGTGTAAAGCTCGTCGGATAAATCTACCTTATAAAGATGAGGATAATCGAGCCGCTTATATTCTTCCCAGAAAGTATCGAGCTGCTTTTGCGCGTAAGCCGCGATTTCTTTAAGCTTAGGCATATCGTAAACGAGCTTACCGCCCGAAATTACGGTTTTCGTTATTTCTTTCAGTTCGTAATTTTCAAACGTTATGCTTTTCCAGCGTTCCAACGGATGATAAAGAGTTAAAGGCTTGGTTTGGTCGAATTTTTCTCCGCGCAAAAAGATAACGTCCGCCTCCGCCATTCCGTTTACGTAAACGCGATAAATGCTTTTAAACCCGGGATTGGTTATTTTCGCGCTGTTATCCGAAAGTTTGATTTTCGGTGTAATAGCGCCGTTTTCGTCTATCATGGCAGAAAGTTTATAAACTCCGCCGAGCGCGGGCATTTCTTCGCTGGTTATGAGCTTAGTGCCTACGCCCCAAAGGTCTATTTTCGCACCCTGTTGTTTAAGCGAACTTATAGAGTGTTCGTCTAAATCGCCGGAAGCGCAAATAAGCGTATCCGGGAAACCTGCCGCGTCGAGCATTTTGCGCGCTTCTTTGGATAAATAAGCCAAGTCGCCCGAATCGAGCCTTATGCCGAGCGGTTTTTTACCCGCGGCTTTAAGCTCGTTAAACACGCGTATCGCGTTGGGTACGCCGCTTTTTAAGGTATTGTAAGTATCCACGAGCAAAAGCGCGGCGTTCGGATATATATCCGCATACGCCTTGAACGCTTCGTATTCCGAAGGGAAATTCATAACCCAGCTGTGCGAGTGAGTCCCCGAAATTTTAACGTCGAAAAGCTGACCTGCCAAAACGTTGGAAGTAGAGCCGCACCCGCCTATTATAGCGGCACGCGCGCCGTAAATACCCGCGTCCGGGCCCTGAGCGCGGCGCAAGCCGAACTCCATAACCGAATCGCCGCACGCCGCGTGGCATATTTTAGCCGCCTTTGTAGCGATAAGCGTTTGGTGATTCATTATGTTTAAAATCGCCGTTTCGATAAGTTGTGCCTGAACTATGGGTGCGCGAACGGTTAAAATGGGTTCGCCGGGGAAGACGGGAGTACCTTCCGGTACGGCGTATATATCGCCCGTGAATTTTAAATTTTTAAGATAATCCAAAAAGCCTTCGTCGAACAGATTTTGCGAGCGGAGATATTCTATTTCTTCTTCGCCGAAACTCAAATTCATAACGTAATCGACGACTTGTTCCAGCCCCGCCGCAAGAGAGTAAGTTATAAGGTCGTTTTGGCGAAAAAACACGTCGAATACGGCTATTTGCTCGTGCCTGCCTTTTAAGTAATAGCCGTTCATCATCGTGAGCTGATAAAGGTCCGTAAGTAAAGTCAAATTTCTTTTTTGCATTTTTATCACCGATTAAGCTTTTTTAATAAAAACTCTTGTTAATTTTCGTCGTCATTTCGTTCGTTTTCGATATTCGATTCGCTTTTTGCGGAATTTTCGCCGATTTTTTCATTATTCGAAAGTTCTTTTTCGATTTTTTCGGCATCCGAGGAGATTGCGTCAATCTTTTCTCCGCCCGAAGTTTCCGCCTCTTCGGCAAGCGCTAACTCTTGCTTATCCAGCTCGGCATCCAATTTTTTATTGAGATATTTTAACAAAAAGTACACGCCCACCGCGGCAAGCACTATTATTATGGATTGCGTTTGCGAAGGCGAAAGCGTGCCGATAAACGAGCCGCGTTCGTCCGCGCGAACAAACTCTATTAAAAACCTCCACATGCCGTAAGCCGCCATATATACGGGAAGCGTGTATTTATAATTCTTTTTGAGCGCGAGATAAGAAAGCACGCCGAAAAGGGCGAACAAAAACGCCGCCTCGAAAAGCTGAGTGGGATAAAGCGGAGTGCTACCGAATTTACTGTACGCCGCAGAACCGGGGACAAACGAAACGCCTAAAAACGAGAAAAAACCTTCGGCAGGTTTGCCGTAACAACACCCGGCAAAAAAGCAACCTATTCTGCCGAACGCGTGAGCCACGGTAATGCAACACGGAGCGAAAACTACCAGACGCGTAATCAAAAACTTATGTTTTTTTCTAAAAATATACGCCCCCAACAAAAAACACGCCGCGCCTACGATTAGCCCGCCGATAACGGTTATTCCGGCGTTTTTTACATCGAAAACGGGGTTTTGAACGCCGTTTTTTAAATCGTCGATGTAATTATAAACGGCTTGCCAAAGAGCCGCGCCCAAAAAACCGACCACTATTGCGACTACGCCGTTATAAAAGGTGAAATCTATTTCGTCTTCCGAAAAACCCAAAAATTTGCCGTATTCGAACAAAACGAAAAAGCAAGCGAGCAAACCGATTGCTATCATTACCCCGTAAAGATGTATGGGTAGAATTCCAAAAAGCATATATTCTTGCGGAACCATATTTTATTACTCCTTAGCGAGAGCAAAAGGACGACAAATTCTTTTAAAAACGTTCGCACATGCGCGCTCTCGCGACATTATTTTATTATCCTACGCACTACAGTATAGCACAAGCGCAAGCTTTTTTCAAGGTTTTTAACCCGAAGAAACTTATTTTTTTAATATCGAGCGCCGTTTTTTATCCGTTTTGCTTTAAAAACGCTTAAAAACCGCACTCTCGCAAAAAATTTATATAGCAAAATCGATGTGCATAAAAACAAGCTTTTTAGATAAAAAAGCAATCGCAAAAAAACGCCGAAAAAAATAGTTTAAACAATAAAAAAGCCGTCTATAGGTCGATTAACGCTATATTCGGCTGATTTTTAGTTTTTTTAAAAAGCCTCTGCAATCGGCTTTGGTTTAAACAAATTTTCGTTCTTTTTTTCGCCGCGCTCTTGCATAAAACCCAAACTTATTAAAAGCGCGTCGTCTACGCGAGCCATGGTTTGCGGGCTTAGAAGCCCTATGCGTTCTTTAAGTCTACGCTTATCGATAGTTCGAATTTGCTCTAACAGCACCACACTGTCCTTAGTAAGCCCGTACGTGCTGGCACTAAGCTCTATATGAGTGGGAAGCCGCGCCTTGTTAAGCTTGCTGGTTACGGCGGCGGCTATAACCGTCGGGCTGTAACGATTGCCTACGTCGTTTTGAACGACTAAAACCGGGCGAATTCCTCCTTGTTCGCTGCCGACGACGGGGCTTAAATCGGCATAATAAAGCTCGCCGCGTTTTATATAAAATCCGTCTTTATCAATCAAAATAAAACCGCCCCCGTTATATAATATTCATATGCCGACAATAAAGCGAAAACACGCGAAAAAGTCGCGTCGCAAACGCTTTTTTAAAAGCACATGCTAAATTATACCCCGAGAAACGGTTTTTATACTTTTGTTTTTGTTCTTAATTAAAAAATCGCAAATTATCGCGAGCTATCGCCAATCGCTTATGCTATCCGAAATTTTATTGAAAACAAGCTCTACCGAAACGCATACCGCGACGCAAGCGCAAACGAGCGCCAACATCCGAGCGATTTCGAAATAAACCTTAGACGTATTGAGTAAATACCCTATGGATTTCGCGGTTTGTGCAAGCACTTCCGCGGCGACCATAAGCTTAAAGTTAAGCGATGCCTCACTTCCTATCGCCTTGTAAAACGCGGGCGCGATTTGCGGAAATTCTATAAATAAAAATATTTGCTTTCTATCCGCACCATCCACCATAGCCGCCTCTACCGAAGTTTTATCTATTCCCTCCATTGCGCTCAGCAAATGCGTGTAAGCCGTAGGCAAAACGACGAGCATGGTAACTATAATCGGAGCCACGCGCGAATTCGTCCAAAACAACAATAAAAGTATTATCGCGATAGTAGGAAGCGCCCTTATTACGCCGATTATCGGCTCGATAACCCGCCCCGCAAGCGGCACTCTGCTTTTTATAAGCGCGAGCGCGAACCCCGAAGCGAAAGATATTAAAAACGCAATTAAACTTCTTAACGCCGTAAAAGCGAACGAGCGGTAAAATTCGCCCGATTTTAAAAGCGAAACGAGCGACGTAAACGTTTGCCCCACGCTCGGTAAAATATACTCGCTTCCTATCGCCGCACTTGCCGCCTGCCAACAAATCAAAGCAACAGCAAGCGCGATAAACGGAAGAAGTTTGCTTATTAAATTTTTTTTCATTTCAAATTCCTCCGCCTTTGCGATTAGGCGATTTTAAAGATTTCGAAAACGACACCCCACCGCGCGAAAACTCAAAAAACTTGAAAACTTCGCGAAGAGAAATTACGCGAAGAAATCGTCTGCGGGCGACTTTGCCGCCTTTTCGTCTAAGTCAATAATCTTATCTAAATAAGTTTTTACGGATTGTTTAGCCGAAGCCGCGCTTTCGAAATAGATTTTGCAATTATCTATCACGCCCGCCGTGATATTTGCAGCGACTA
>CAZNKA010000049.1:5928-8842 GCA_964573495.1 uncultured Acidiphilium sp.
CTGAGCGTGATTTTTCCTTCGGTTGCGGTATCGCCTTCGGTTACGCAATCCAGCAAACCGTTATCGGATAAAACCGCCCTTAAAGTTAAATCGGGAACCAAGCCTTGACCTATAACGCCTACGACTTTACCCTTTAAACCCTCCAACGAATTCGTTCCGTCGCTCGCGGTTAAATATAAATTGCCGTGAGTAACGACGCCGACCATTTTATAAGGGTCGCCCGCATTGGCTTTATAAAGCTTGGAAGCCGCGTTTACGGGCATAATCATAAGGTCGGCTTTGCCTTGTTGCATAAACGAGCCTATTTCGCTCGACGAAACGACCTTATAATCGAAAGTCGCGTCCGTGCCGAAATTTTCTCCGCTATCGATAAACTTAGCTATCGAAAGAGCGGGCGCACCGTCCGGCGCTACGAAAGTAAGAGCTTTCCCCGAAGAGCCGCCGGGTCCGTTAATTTGCGAATCGGATTGAGAATTATCCCCGCAACCCGCTACCCCTAAAAGCGTAAGCGTTAAAACCAAAACAAGTATTTTTTTAAACGTTTTCATATTGTCTCCTTTGCTCGCTAAAAACGGCGAGCACGTTTTTAATTTTTTGTTTTTATGCGCGCAAAAAACGATTAAAGCGGCGCATTATTTATAAAAAAAGCCCCGCTATAGGTCGATTAACGCACGTTTCGCGTTTTTTGCCGCGGTATTTTAGCCCGCGTTTTTCGCACTCGTTTTACCGTGCAAAATTTAGCTCGATTATTTAAAAATTATTCGACTTCTACGTCGGTAACGGCGGCTTTTGCCTTAACGTTTTGAAGCCTGCCGAGCTTGCCGGTAAGGGCTGAAATTTGTTCTGCTGTAGCTTTTACGGCAACGCTTATTACGTTAACGTTAGGCGCGATTTGCGGTATACCCATTCTGCCCGTAATTATATCGCCGTATTCCGAAAGCAAAGCGTGCACAGAGGACGCTATTTTTCTGTCGCCTTCGATAACGATTCCTATAACGCCGATTTTCATAAAATTTACCTCCTTTAAAAGTTTAAAAAAACAAAACGAAATCGCCCGCCCGCAGTTCGGAAATTTTATCTGAAAAACCGAAAAACGAGGTGGCTTTTAAAAAATTCGCTTACCCGCCGAGGCAGTAAAAAATTACCGCCGCATTGGTTGGGTGATTTATTTGTGATGATATTTTAACATAAAAATTAAAAGAAGGCAAACATTTTAGCGTAAAAATCCTTTTATGCGCGCAAAAACTTGCAAAAGAACGAAAAATGTTATATACTATTTGTCGTAAGTTTATTAAAGATAAAACAGACGGAGGTTTTAAAATGCCACTCGTAACAACAAAAAATATGTTCAAAGCCGCATATAAAGGCAATTTTGCCGTAGGCGCTTTCAACGTAAACAACATGGAAATAGTTCAAGGTATAACCGAAGCGTGCCGCGAAGAAAAAGCGCCCGTTATTTTGCAAGTATCTAAGGGTGCGCGCGCTTATGCCAATCACACTTATCTCGTAAAACTCGTTGAAGCCGCGGTTTTAGAATGTCCCGAAATTCCCATCGCTCTCCACTTAGACCATGGTCCCGATTTCGAAACTTGCAAAGCTTGCATAGACGGCGGTTTTACTTCCGTTATGATTGACGGTTCGGCTCATTCGTTTAAAGATAACATCGCATTAACCCGCAAAGTAGTAGAATACGCGCACGACCACGGCGTAGTGGTCGAAGGCGAACTCGGAACGCTTGCAGGAATAGAAGACGACGTTCAGGTAGAACACGGTGCGGAATCTTATACCCGTCCCGAAGAAGTTGAAGAATTCGTTCACGAAACGGGCGTCGACTCTTTGGCGATAGCCATAGGAACCTCGCACGGTGCGTACAAATTCAAACCCGAACAATGCACCAGGAACGCTCAAGGCATTTTGGTCCCCCCCGCGCTCCGCTTCGATATTTTAGAGGAAGTTTCTAAACGCTTACCCGACTTCCCCATAGTTCTTCACGGTTCTTCTTCCGTTCCGCAAGAATACGTTAAAATGATTAACGAATTCGGCGGCAAGATGCCCGACGCGATAGGCGTACCCGAAGAAGAACTTCGCCACGCAGCTCAACTTTCGGTTTGCAAAATCAACATCGACTCCGATATAAGGCTTGCTTTAACCGGAACCGTTCGCAAATTCTTTGCCGAAAACCCCTCTAAGTTCGACCCGCGCGAATATTTAAAACCCGCAAGAGCAAACGTAAAAGAAATGGTTCGCCATAAACTTATTAACGTTTTGGGTTGCGCCGGCAAAGCGGAAGAATGTTTATAATTTTAATTTTCCGCCGCGATTGCCCAAAACCGCAATAAACGCGGCGGATTAAAGCAAAAAAACATAAAAAACAAGTGTGTCGGTTTAAAACTTACACACTTGTTTGTTAAAAAACATGCCTCGCATTATTGCGAAGCATGCTTTTTTTATGAGCTTTTTATGAAGAAAAACTGCGATATTAGTTTTTGTGCGGGCCTGCGCTAACGAGCTTTTTGCCTGCCTCGTTGCCTTCGTATTTAGCGAAGTTTTTAATAAATCTGCCTGCTAAATCCAAAGCTTTTTCTTCCCATTCGGAAGCGTTCGCATAAGTGTCGCGCGGGTCTAAAATCTCAGTGGCAACGCCTTCGAGCTTAGTGGGAACTTCGAAGTTAAAGTAAGGAATGGTTTTTGTGGGAGCTTTATCGATAGCGCCGCTTAAGATAGCATCGATAATTCCGCGGGTATCCTTAATGG
This sequence comes from uncultured Acidiphilium sp., assembly GCA_964573495.1. Classification (GTDB taxonomy): domain Bacteria; phylum Bacillota; class Clostridia; order Christensenellales; family Borkfalkiaceae; genus HGM11416. Next base: position 8,683 of record CAZNKA010000049.1, read on the forward strand.
AAATACGCTTACCCGTTCCGTTCCAACCGGTGTTAACAAGGTATGCCTTAGCGCCGCTCGCTTGCATTTTCTTAACGAGTTCTTCGGCGTATTTGGTGGGATGAAGTTCCAAGAAAGCTTGACCGAAGCATGCCGAGAAAGTAGGCGTAGGTTCGGTTAT